>JANXPQ010000305.1 GCA_025357235.1 Betaproteobacteria bacterium | reverse complement strand
AGTGATACCAGTACAGGAGCATGGATCCGAATGACGCCATCAACCGGTCGGCGATGTCGAACAGATTCTTGTCGCCGGTGTCGTCGCACAATCGCTGCGCAACTTTTTTGATTACTTCGTTGCGGGGATCGGCGATCGTGTAAACCGGATGGCCGAATCCAATGACGATCTCCTTGTTGGCGATCCTGCGTTTGACGTCTTCCTCGGCTTGCGTGGTCGTGTGGTAGCGCTGCTGGATTTCGTTGGCGACCTCGTTCGCGCCGCCGTGCTTGGGGCCGCGCAAGGCGCCGATCCCGCCGGTGATTGAAGAATACATGTCCGATCCCGTGCCGGCGATGACCCGGCACGCGAAAGTGGAGGCATTGAATTCATGTTCCGCATAAAGGATCAGCGAGGTATGCATCGCTCGCTCCCACAATGGCGACGGTTCTTTGCCGTGCAGCAGATGCAGGAAATGCGCCCCGATCGAATCGTCGTCGGTCTCCGTCTCGATGCGCCGGCCGTTGAAACTCCAGTGATACCAGTACAGGAGCATGGATCCGAATGACGCCATCAACCGGTCGGCGATGTCGCGCGCGCCGTTCACGTTGTGGTCGTCTTTTTCCGGGATGACCGTGCCGAGGGCGGAGCAACCAGTGCGCAGCACGTCCATCGGGTGCGCGGAAGCCGGGATCCATTCCAGCACGGCTTTCACGTTGGCAGGCAGCCCCCGCAACGCCTTGAGCTTGCGTTTGTAGTTGGCGAGCTCGGCCTTGGTAGGCAGTTTCTCGTGCACGAGCAGATACGCAATTTCTTCGAATTCCGCGGCCTCGGCGAAATCGAGGATGTCGTAGCCCCGGTAGTGCAGATCGTTGCCGGTGCGGCCGACGGTGCACAGTGCGGTGTTGCCGGCAGTAACGCCGGACAGGGCAACGGATTTTTTGGGTTTCGGCGCAATCGCCACGGTTTCGCTCATTTTTGTTTTCCCTTCGCGAACAGTTCGTCGAGCTTGTTTTCGTAATCGTGATAGCCGAGATACTTGTACAGGTCGGCGCGAGTCTGCATCATCGGAATCAGGTTTTTCTGCGTGCCTTCCGTGCGGATGGTCTGGTAAACCTTCATTGCGGCCGCATTCATCGCGCGGTAGGCTGAGCAGCAATAAAGCACGATGTCGACATCCACCGAGCCGAGTTCGGATGTCGTGAACAGCGGCGTTTGTCCGAACTCGGTGATATTGGCGAGAATCGGCACTTTCACCGCACTCTTGAATTTCTTGTACATCGCCAGCTCCGTCATCGCTTCCGGGAAGATCATGTCGGCGCCGGCTTCGACGTAGGCGCAGGCACGGTCGATGGCCGCGTCCAGGCCCTCGATTGCCAGAGCATCTGTGCGCGCCATGATTACGAATCCCGGATCGGTGCGTGCGTCGACCGCGGCCTTCACGCGATCGACCATTTCCTCCTTGCTTACGACTTCCTTACCGGGACGATGCCCGCAGCGTTTGGCACCGACCTGATCTTCCATGTGCACGGCACCGGCACCGGCCTTGATCATCGAACGTACGGTACGCGCAATGTTGAACGCGCTGCCCCAGCCCGTATCGATGTCGACCAGCAGCGGCAGTGACGTGACTTCGGTGATACGACTGACATCGGTCAGCACGTCTTCAAGGGTGCTGATACCCAGATCGGGCATGCCCAGCGAGTTGGCGGCCACGCCGCCGCCGGAAAGATAAAGTGCCTTGTAGCCGGTGGCTTCGGCCATGCGCGCGGTATAGGCATTGATCGCGCCAATCACCTGCAGCGGCTTTTCGTTGGCGACGGCATCGCGGAATTTCTGTCCTGCACTGGTTTGCATGCTGTTATGTTCCCTGGGATGGTTCAGGTCGCGTCACTCTAATTTGCGCTCAATGCGAGACGAGACGAGAAAAGCCATTTCACTTCAGCAGATGTTCGATCGCGTCGCGTTCTTCTTCCAGCTCCTTGAGCGTCGCATCCATTTTCGAGCGGCTGAAAGCATCGATCTCGAGGCCCTTGATCATTTGGTATTTGCCGGCTGCACAGGTTACGGTGAAGCCATACATCACGCCTTCCGGGATGCCGTAAGAGCCGTCGGACGCAAATCCCATGGTGACCCATTTGCCGTTCGTGCCCATGACCCAGTCACGCACGTGATTGATGGCGGCATTTGCCGCCGACGCGGCCGAAGACAAACCGCGTGCCTCGATGATCGCGGCCCCGCGCTTGCCGACAGTGGGAATGAAAATATCCCTGTACCAGGCCTCGTCGTTGACGACTTTCGGCGCGGGCTGGCCGCCGATAGTGGCGAACCGGTAATCGGGATACATGGTCGGCGAATGATTGCCCCAGACCACCAGCTTGTCGATCGAGTCGACCGGCTTGCCGGTCTTGGCGGCGAGTTGGGATAGCGCGCGATTGTGGTCCAGGCGCAGCATCGCAGTGAAATTCTCGCGCTGTAGCCCGGGCGCGTTCTTCATGGCGATATACGCGTTCGTGTTGGCGGGGTTGCCGACTACCAGAATCTTCGCGCTGCGCTTGGCGACTTCGTCCAGCGCCCGTCCCTGGCCGGTAAAGATGGCGCCGTTGGCTTCGAGCAGATCCTTGCGCTCCATCCCCTTTGAGCGGGGGCGGGCGCCGACCAGCAGGGCGACATCGATATCGCGGAATGCGACCTTCGGGTCGGATGCCGCGACCATGCCCGCGAGCAGAGGAAACGCACAGTCGTCCAATTCCATCATCACGCCTTTGAGTGCGGCCTGTGCCTTTTCATCCGGTATTTCCAGCATTTGCAGGATGACCGGCTGATCCTTGCCCAGCATTTCTCCGCTTGCGATGCGGAACAGCAGGCTGTAACCGATCTGGCCGGCGGCACCGGTGACTGCGACTCGGAGGGGTGTTTTCATCGAAAAGGGGCTCCTGCGTGTGATGATCTGGCGATGGTTTGGAATTCGGATCCGAACTGATCGGTCCGTGCCGGCCTGTAATTCAAGTCCGGCACGTTGCTCCCTGGTCTGGGATTCGCCAAACATCATAGCGAAGCGGGTTTGCCGGTGTCAAACAGGTCTTATATCTTATAAAAGACATCTGTTTTCTGGACGGCTGCGCCGACAATGTGCTAAAAATCGCGCCGCGACATGAAAATCATCGCCCACGTCACCGCGCCCGCATTCCAGCCGCTTTACCGGCAGATCAAGACTCTGATTACCCAGAGCCTGGTATCCGGCGAGTGGCGTCCGGGCGACCTGATCCCGAGTGAAATCGAGCTCGCCAGCCGCTTCAGCGTAAGCCAGGGCACGGTACGCAAGGCGATCGGCGAACTCGCCGACCAGAACCTGCTGGTGCGCCAGCAGGGCAAGGGCACTTTCGTTGCTTCGCATTCCGAAGAACGCAGCCAGTTCCCCTACCTGCGCATCACGCCCGATCGCGGCGCCCTTGACGACGTCGCCGCCACGCTGCTCGATTGCCGCAAGGTGAAACTCGATGCCGCCACCGGGAAGAAACTCGGGCTGGCCGCCGGGTCCGGCGCCTTTCTGATTACCCGCGTGATGTCCATTTCCGGCAGGAAGGCAATCTTCGAGGAAATCCGTTTGCCAGCTACGCGTTTCAAGGGATTGTCGGTCGAGACCATCGAACGGCATCACTGCATGTTGTACAGCATGTACGAGACTGAATTCGACGTGCGCATCCTGCATGTCGAAGAGCAGATCAAGGCGCTGGCCGCCGACCGTGCCGCGGCCGGCCACCTGGGCGTGTCAGAAGGCGCGCCGCTGCTAGTCATCGAGCGCGTAGCCTATACTTATGCGGACAAAGCCGTTGAGCTGCGCCGCAGTTATTGCAGCACGAGAGAGCATCACTACCGCAACCGCATCGTTTGAACGCCGCCATTCGGGAACCCTCGATGATTGCCCGCCAACGTCCGAAATACCTCGACCTGTTCAGGATTCGAATGCCGCTACCGGCGCTCGTATCCATTCTTCATCGCATCAGCGGCACGGCATTGTTCGTGTTCGCCTGGGCGCTGCTGTATCTGCTACAGGAAAGCCTGCGCTCGCCGGAAAGCCATGTGCATTTTCAGACGGTCATCGGTCATTGGCTGGTCAAACTGTTCCTGATCGGCATGGTGTGGTCGTTCCTGCACCATTTTTTCGCCGGGCTGCGCCACCTTCTGCTCGATATACAAGTTGCAGGCGATCTCGGCCCTGCGCGCGCAACGAGTTTTGCGGTACTGGCGATCAGTCTTGCATTTACCGCGATACTGGGAGTCATGCTGTGGTGAAACGCGTTATCACCGGCGCCCACTACGGGCTGAAAGACTGGCTGGCGCAGCGTGTCACTGCACTGGTCATGGCTGTCTATGTGATTGTCTTCGTCGGCATCCTGCTGATCTGTCCGCCTCGGCAATACGAGGGATGGCGCGCGCTGTTCAGCAATCAATGGATGCGAATTGCGACTATGGTTTTTTTCCTCAGCCTGTTCTGGCATGCCTGGATAGGCATGCGCAACATCCTGATGGATTACGTCAAACCCACCGGCGTGCGCCTCGGTCTGGAGGTCGCAGTCCTGCTGGTCCTGGCCGGTTACGCCGTCTGGGCTGTTCAGATCCTCTGGAGTCTCTGAAAACATGGCCATTCCGGTCAGAAAATTCGATGCGGTAATCGTGGGTGCCGGCGGCGCGGGCATGCGCGCGTCCCTGCAACTCGCCGAGGCGGGTTTCAAGGTCGCCGTGTTGTCCAAGGTCTTTCCCACGAGGTCGCACACCGTTGCTGCACAGGGCGGCATCGGTGCGGCGCTCGGCAACATGGGCGAAGACAGCTGGATGTGGCACATGTACGACACCATCAAGGGCTCCGACTGGCTGGGCGATCAGGACGCGATCGAGTTTCTCTGCCGGGAGGCGCCGAAAGTCGTCATCGAGCTCGAGCATTTCGGCATGCCGTTCGACCGCAATGCCGACGGTACGGTCTATCAACGGCCGTTCGGCGGCCACATGCAGAATTTCGGCGCCGGGCCGGCGGTGCAGCGCTCCTGTTGCGCGGCGGATCGCACCGGGCACGCGATGCTGCATACGCTTTATCAGCGCAACGTTCGCGCGAACACGCATTTTTTCGTGGAATGGATGGCGCTCGATCTGGTGCGCGATGCATCCGGACAGGTGCTGGGCGTGACCGCGATGGAAATGGAAACCGGCGAGGTCTCGATCCTGCATGCTCGCGCAGTGCTGTTCGCCACCGGCGGAGCGGGACGGATCTATTCGGCGAGCACGAATGCGTTCATCAATACCGGCGACGGCCTTGGTATGGCGGCGCGCGCCGGCATTCCGCTCGAGGACATGGAGTTCTGGCAGTTTCATCCGACGGGCGTGGCGGGTGCCGGTGTCCTGATTACCGAAGGCGTACGTGGCGAGGGCGGCTATCTGCTGAACAAGAATGGCGAGCGTTTCATGGAACGCTACGCGCCCAATGCGAAGGACCTTGCCAGTCGTGATGTGGTGTCGCGCGCGATGGCGACGGAAATCAAGGAGGGCCGTGGCTGCGGGCCCGAGGGAGATTATTTGCTCCTCAAACTCGATCATCTCGGCGTGGATCTGATCGAGGACAAGCTGCCCGGCATCCGCGAGATTGCGAAAAAATTTGCCAACGTCGATCCGGTAAAAGATCCGATCCCGGTCGTGCCGACCTGCCACTATCAGATGGGCGGCATTCCGACGAATTATCGGGGCGAAGTGGTCGCGCCCAGCCAGGGAAATCCGGAAGCCGCCGTGACGGGATTTTATGCGGCAGGCGAATGCGCTTGCGCGTCGGTGCACGGCGCCAATCGCCTCGGCACGAACTCGCTGACCGATCTGCTGGTCTTCGGCAAAGCGTCAGGCGATACGATGATTCGCTTCCTGAAGGAAAATCCGGGTCACAAAGATCTGCCGAAAGATGCAGCGGACAAGACGTCCGCGCGGCTGTCGAGGCTCGACGGCCAGCAGGGCGGCGAGAGCGTGCACGAAGTGGGAGCCGAGATGCGACGCATCATGCAGGCGCATTGTGGCGTATTCCGTTTTCCCGACATGCTTATCGAGGGTGTGAAGAAGATCAAGGAAACCGCGCAGCGTGCGCAGCGCACGCAGATCGGTGACAAGAGCAAGGTGTTCAACACGGCACGCGTGGAGGCGCTGGAACTCGAAAATCTGATCGAAGTCGCCGTGGCAACACTGGTGTCTGCCGAGGCGCGCACGGAAAGCCGCGGTGCCCACGATCGTGCCGACCATCATCAGCGCGACGACGTCAACTGGCTAAAACACACGCTCTGGTACAAGGAGGGCAGCCGGCTGGATTACAAGCCCGTGCACATGAAACCGCTGACCGTGCAGAGCGTCGAGCCGAAGGTCAGGACGTATTGAACGAAGCAGGGCTTTTGAGGCCGGAATTAAAGAAACCGCATGGGTTCGCCGCTGTATGTCTCGAACCCGGCCCCGATTTCAGGGAGACCGCATGAAATTCAGGATTTACCGTTACGACCCGGACAAGGATTCGCAGCCCAGAATGCAGGACTATGACGTCGAGATGCTACCGTCAGACCGCATGCTGCTCGACGCGTTGATCCGCATCAAGGCGGTCGACGATTCGCTGTCTCTGCGCCGGTCGTGCCGCGAGGGCGTTTGCGGTTCGGATGCCATGAACATCAATGGCAAGAACGGGCTGGCCTGCATCACCCGCTTGAGCGACCTGAAGGAGCCGGTAGAGCTGCGGCCACTGCCGGGATTGCCGGTCATCCGCGACCTGATCGTTGACATGACGCAGTTCTTCAAGCAGTACCACTCGGTGAAGCCGTATCTGGTCAACAATCAGCCCTTACCGGAAAAGGAAAGGATGCAGTCGCCTGCCGAGCGCGAGGAACTCGACGGATTGTACGAATGCATCCTGTGCGCGTGCTGTTCGACCGCTTGTCCTTCGTTCTGGTGGAATCCGGACAAGTTTGTCGGCCCGGCCGGCTTGCTGCAGGCCTATCGCTTTCTGGCTGACAGCCGGGACGAAGCTACCAGCGAACGCCTGGATAACCTGGAAGATCCGTACCGGTTGTTCCGTTGCCACTCGATCATGAACTGCGTCGACGTCTGCCCGAAAGGACTCAACCCGACGCGCGCGATCGGTAAGATCAAGGACCTGATGGTCAAGCGGGCTGTGTAGCCGCGCATGTCGGACGCCGACCGTATCCGCTGGCAATGCCGGCGCGGATTGCTGGAGCTGGACCTGGTCCTGGCCAAATTTCTGGACCGTCATTTGGATAATTTGTCGCCCGCCAGGCTGGCGACATTCAAGCGATTACTCGATTATCCGGACAACGATCTGTGGGATTTGCTGAATGGAAAGGCGCCGCCTCCAGATGCAGAATCGGCATCAATTATCAAATTATTTGAATAATTGTTATTGCACCGCATCCTGAATTTTTCGAGTTGCAAGAAGCTGTTAAACTTAATGCTTTAATGGGCTGAAAGCGAGCGGGATCATGGAGAAACAGCGCACCGCAACAAT
>JANXPQ010000291.1 GCA_025357235.1 Betaproteobacteria bacterium | reverse complement strand
CAAAGTGAAGATGGCGGTGTCGGGTTGCCCGCGCAACTGCGCGGAGTCCGGCATCAAGGACGTGGGCATAATCGGCGTGGAGTCGGGCTGGGAGATCTACATCGGCGGCAACGGCGGCATCAAGACGGAAGTCGCGCAGTTTCTGGTCAAAGTAAAGACGAAAGAAGACGTGCTCGAGTACGCCGGCGCCTTCATCCAGCTTTATCGCGAGGAAGCGCGCTATCTCGACCGCACGGTGCACTACATCCAGCGCGTGGGCCTCGACTTCATCAAGAAACAGCTGGTGGAAGACGCGGCTAACCGCAAGGCACTCTACGAGCGGCTGGTGTTTGCGCTGCAGGATGAGAGGGATCCCTGGGTCGAACGCATCAAAGGGGCGACTGCCCACGAATTCGAGGAGATCTCCCTGTGAAGATGAACGACGTCTCGACCGCCGCGCAATGGCGCAAGGTTTGCCCGCTGACGGACATTCCCGCGTTGGGTGCACGCGTGGTGAAAACCGCGCAGGGCAATGTTGCCGTGTTTCGCAACGACATCGACGAGGTATTCGCGCTGCACGATCAATGCCCGCACAAGGGCGGGCCGCTGTCGCAAGGAATCGTCTTCGGCCGCCACGTGGCGTGTCCGCTGCACAACTGGAACATCGGCTTGCAAGACGGCAGGGCCGTCGCCCCCGACGAGGGTTGCGCTGCGACTTATCCCGTGAAGGTGGAAGCGGGTGACGTCTACCTGCAGATCTGACTCTTCGCGAACCACGAAATCGCACCCGTGCAACCGCAATCCACCGACATCCCATCCTTCTCGCAGGAGACGCAATGAAATCCTCTTTCCTCAAATCCGGCCATTGGCCCACCCTGCTGGCGGCCTTTCTCTACTTCGACCTGAGTTTCATGGTCTGGGTCGTGCTTGGCCCGCTCGGCGTGCAGATCGCCAGGGACCTCGGCCTGACCGCGGCACAGAAAGGACTGATGGTGGCAACGCCGGTCCTGTCGGGGGCCTTGTTGCGCTTGATCATGGGCGTCATGGTGGATCACGTCGGACCGAAACTGGCCGGCGCGATCGGGCAGGTGGTCGTGATCGTCGCGTTGCTGACGGCGTGGCTTGCGGGAATCCACAGCTACAGCCAGTTGCTGTTGTTCGGCGTCGCGCTCGGCGTAGCGGGCGCGTCGTTCGCGGTAGCGTTGCCGCTGGCCTCGCGCTGGTATCCGCCCGAGCATCAGGGCGCGGCGCTGGGCATCGCCGGGGCCGGCAATTCGGGCACGGTACTCGCCGCGCTGTTCGCGCCCGGACTGGCGCTGGCCTTCGGCTGGATCAATGTTTTCGGATTGGCGGTCATCCCGCTCGGCATCGTATTGGTGGCTTACCTGATTCTGGCGAAAGACAGCCCGGATTGTCCGCTGGCGAAGCCGCTGTCGGACTATTTCAAGGTGCTCAGGGACAAGGACGCCTGGTGGTTCATGTTCTTCTATAGCGTGACCTTCGGCGGTTTTGTCGGACTAGCCTCTTCTCTCACCATCTACTTCAACGACCAGTACGGCCTGCCGCCGGTGATGGCCGGTTATTTCACAGCGGCCTGCGTATTCGCCGGTTCCCTGCTGCGGCCGATTGGCGGCGCAGTGGCGGACCGGGTCGGCGGCATCAAATCGCTGTCGCTGATGTATATGCTGGCGGCGGCCTTCCTGTGCATCGTCAGCTTCGGATTGCCGCAGGCGTGGATGGGGCTCGCCCTGTTCGTGTTGACGATGCTGGTTCTCGGCATGGGCAACGGTGCGGTATTTCAACTTGTGCCGCAGCGCTTCCGCAAGGAGATCGGCGTGATGACCGGGCTGGTGGGCATGGCGGGCGGCCTGGGCGGGTTCTATCTCGCCTCGTCGCTCGGCTACTCGAAGCAGTTCACCGGCAGTTATCAGTCCGGCCTGCTGGTTTTCGCCGGACTCGCGGTCGTCGCGCTGGTCGGTCTCACATTCGTGAAAGGCCGCTGGCGCACCACCTGGGGTGCTGTGAACGTCGCCATGGCGAAAGTCTGACGTGGCTGCATTCGCGAAGCTGCACGCCGTGCCGAATTCCATGCAGCCGCCGCCTGCTGTGGACGAGAGTTCGCTCAAGGTGTGCGTCGGCCATGCGAGTAGCGCGGGACGACGCGACGGCAACGAAGATTTCTTCGGCGTGGCGACGCCGGAAATGGCGGAACTGGCGGCGAAGGGCGTGCTTGCAGTGGTGGCCGACGGCGTTTCCGGCGCGAGCGGTGGACGCGAAGCCGCCGAGTATTCGGTGCGCAGCCTGCTCGGGGATTACTACGCCACGCCGGACACCTGGGAAGTGCCGCTGGCACTCGACCGCGTGCTGTCGGCGGTCAACCGCTGGCTGCTCGCCCAGGGCGCAGCGAACAGTGAGCTGGCGGGAATGGCGAGCACGCTCTCGGCGCTGGTGCTGCGAGGCAAGCGTTTCTATCTTGCACATGTCGGTGATACCCGCATTTACCGGATCAACGCAGACGAGTGCGTGCAGCTCACGCAGGACCATGTGTGGGATCGTCCGGACATGCAGCATGTGCTCAAGCGCGCGGTCGGCCTCGACCGGCATCTGGTCATCGACTACGCGGATGGCGAGCTTCGCGCCGGCGACGTTTTTCTGATCTGCAGCGACGGCGTCTGGGAACCTCTCGGACACGCGCATCTGGTCAAGTTGCTGCAGTTGTACCGGGACCCCAGGCTGGCCGCCGAGGCGCTGGTGGACGCCGCGTTACGCGCCGGCGGACAGGACAACGCCACTGCGGTGGTGCTGCGCGTCGATGAAATTGCCGAGCACAGCTGGCGCGACATGCTCGGGGTCGGGCTGCAGTTGCCGGTGCCGCCCCGGTTCAAACCGGGCGGGGAGGTCGATGAATTCGAAGTGCTCGAGCTGATCCATGAATCCCGCGCCACCTTGCTGTACAAGGTGCGCTCCAGGCGAACCGGTCAGGTGTTTGCGCTGAAGACGTTGCAGCCCGTGCTCGCCGAAGACAAGGCCAGTTGCGAAGGCCTTCTTGCGGAAGAGTGGCTGGCAAAGCGCCTGGTATCGGCGCACTTCCCGCAGGTGGTCCCGCTGTCCTCCGCGTCGCGGCACTGGTTGTATTACGTCATGAGCTATCACGCCGGGGCGACACTGCAAGGGCAACTGGACCGCGGCGGGCATTTCTCGATCACGGAAGTGGTGCGCATCGGCACGCAACTCGCAAAAGGCATCGGCGCCTTGCAGCGCCTCTCCATCGTTCACCGCGACATCAAGCCGGCGAACCTGCTGCCGGATGCCAACGGCGGGCTGCGCATCCTCGACATGGGGGTCGCGCTGGCTGCCGGCGTACCCTATCCGGAACTGCAGGGCAATCCCGGCACGCCGAGTTTCATGGCGCCGGAGTTGTTCGCGGGTGAACCCGCCACGGTGCAGAGCGATCTGTATGCAGCCGGCGCGACGCTCTATCACCTTCTTACGCGAAGCTATCCCTACGGCGAAATCGAACCGTTCCAGACGCCGCACTTCACCGACCCGATTCCGCCTTCCCGTTATCGGCCGGGCATCCCGAGCTGGCTCGAGAACCTGCTGTTGCGCGCGGTTGCGCGCGAAAGAAATCAGCGCTTCGAGACTGCCGAAGAGATGTTGCTTGCCCTCGAGCGCGGTGACCGGCATCCCGTCTCGGCGCCGCAGCGCATCCCGCTGCTGGAGCGCAACCGCCTGATGCGTTGGCAGGCGGCCTGCATGGCATTGGCGGTAACGAATTTGCTGTTGCTCTATTTGCTGTTCTTGCGGTGAAGCGGCTCGGCCTTCATGGTTCGCCGTGTCCCGTACGACACGTGTTTCCTAACCATCTTCAATTATCCATCTCCAGGGAAAATGATGAAATCCATTGCCGCATGCGTGCTGGCGCTCCTGATTTTTGCTCTCCCCGCCACCCGCGGCCAGGCCGGAGAAGGCGAGGCGGCCTCTCCATCCGACGCGGTGACGGGGGGCAAGCTGTTCCTCAATTTGCGTCCGCGCTATGAACACGTCGAGCAGGACGGCAGGGCCTTTGACGCGAACGCGCTCACGCTGCGCACGCTGCTCGGCTGGCAGACCGGAACCTACCGTGGTTTCAGTGCTACGGCGCAAATGATCGACGTGGGCCGTCTCAACGACAATTACAACGACACCAAGAACGGCAGGACGCAGTTTCCGACAGTTGCCGATCCGGACGATACCGACATCAACCAGGCCTTTCTCGATTACACCGGCCTGCCCGATACCACGCTGCGGCTGGGCAAGCAGAGCATCAAGCTCGACAACGTACGTTTTATCGGCAACGTCGAGTTCCGCCAGGTGATGCAGGTGTTTACCGGCGCCACCGTGGAGAACAAGAGCCTGCCGGGCATCGCGTTATATGGCGGGCACCTGGAGCGGCTGAAGACCGTCTTCGGTGACCAGCAGGAAATCCGGCTCGACATCCTGCATGGCGCCTGGGAGTGGACGCCCGGCAATCGTCTTGTCGGCTACGGCTATTTCCACGACTCGCCCAAGACCGCCTCAGCCACGGGCTTTGCGGACAACTCGAACCGGATCGCCGGCCTGCGCGCGGACGGCGTGTACCCGGCAGGCGACAAGCTGAAACTGCTCTACACCGCCGAATACGCCAGGCAGAACCATTATGCGGATGGCAACGCCCACATCGACGCCGGGTACATGCACGGTGGGGCGGGTCTGGGCTGGGACGCATTCTTCGCGCGCCTGGACTACGAACTGCTGGGCAGCAATGGCGGCGTTTACGCGTTTCAGACGCCGCTGGGAACCAATCATTTATTCCAGGGGTGGGCGGATCTGTTTCTGACCACGCCGGCTCAGGGCATCCGTGATACCTACCTGACTGTCGGCGGCGCGATAGCGAAGGCGAAGCTGACAGCCGAATATCACGATTTCAAATCCGATTTCGGCAATATCCACTACGGGCAGGAATTCGACTTCGGCGTGACCTATCCGTTCGGGAAGGGGTTGAACGGCAAGATCGAGTATGCGAGCTTCCGGGAGGCGGACATCTTGGCGCCGGCATCGGCGCGCAAGCGCGATACCGACAAGTTATGGCTGACGGTGGTTTATGACTTCGAGTAGCGGCCGGGCGTCATCGAGCGGCCACGGCAAATGAAAAACGGGCGACCGACAGGCCGCCCGTTACTTTCGTATGTCGCGAAGGCGCCTAGTTCCAGTTGCGGACCAGGTCGTCGTAAGCTTGCTGAGCCGTGCGGGTTTGCGGGATGCTCTTGTCTTCGGCTGCGATCGTCGCCTGGGACGGGCCGTTCCAGTCGCGCACGAGATCGGCCTGCATTTCGGATTTGGTGCGTTCGCGCACCGGAACAGCGGTTCCACCGCCGGTGAAGTTCCAGTCGCGCACCAGATCGGCATGCGCTGCTTCCGGGCTGCGGGTCACGATTTTCGGGCCGTCGGCATACGCACCAGCTGTGACAAACATCGAAGCAACGGCACCCGCCAACATCAGTTTCGAAACTGTTTTCATGATTCTTCTCTCCTGTGGGTTTTATTGCGGAATTTCGTCCGACCCGGCAAACCATCGACTGCTCGAGTGCCAGATCCGTGGAACGCATCATGGAGCGAAGCGGGACGCATGGATTGCAAAGCGTTGCCGACTTTTAGTCTGTTATTGCTTGCGGCGGCCATGCGGTTGAATATCCTTGCGGCTAATTCGTATGTCCTTGCGGTCGGGAGTGTTGATTCCATGCGGCTGAAAGCGGCTCGCCACCGGCACGATCCCTTCGTAGAATGACATTCATGAAAGACAAGAGAATTGCCGTGCTGGAGAGCCGTTTCGGCGAACATCTCGCCGCCTTGCTGGAAAAGCAGGGTGCAATTGCGTTTCGCGCGCCCGCACTGGCGGAGGAACCCGATCTCGATCCGGAAGCGATCCGGCGGCTGATTGCGGACTGGACGGCGCATCCGGTCAAACTGGCGATATTCCAGACCGGCGTCGGCACGCGCGCGCTGTTCGAAGCTGTCGACAAGCTCGGCCTGGGAGAACAACTGCTCGCGTTACTTGCGGAAAGCGTGGTTGCGGTGCGTGGACCCAAGCCCACCGCGGTGCTGCACGGCCGCGCCGTGCGCATCGATGTCAGCGCTGAAGAACCTTACACGACGGCCGAAGTGCTGGCGGCGATCCGCAACGTGGCGCTGACTGGCGAGCGCGTGCTGGTGCAACGCTACGGCGAAACCAATCTCGGACTGGAGGAAGGGCTCGAGGCCCGCGGCGCGAAAGTGATCGAGGCGCCGACTTACCGCTGGGCGTTGCCGCAGGACATTGGTCCGCTCGTCCGGCTGCTCGACGCGCTGGAACGCCGCGAAATCGACGCGGCAGTGTTCACAAGCGCTTCCCAGGTCCGTAACCTGTTTACCGTGGCCGAGCAGCGAACGGGCGTGGATCAGTTGCGTCGCAATCTGAATTCGGTGCTGGTAGCGTCGATTGGTCCGGTCTGCAGCGATGCGCTCGAGACCGCCGGTGTGCACGTCACGCTGGAAGCAAGCCCGCCGAAGTTGGGGCCGCTGGTCGAAATGTTACGGGGGGCGTGGGATGGAAAGCAGGACTCAGGACGCAGGACTCAGGACTGAGCGAGAAGCAGGACTGAGCGAGAAGCAGGACTACGGACTAAGGCAGGAATAACGCTTCCGGTTTTCACTGAGTCCCGAGTCCTGCGTCCTGCCTTTAATCGATCGCCTTGTACTCGACGCCGACGATCTCGAGCGATTCGTCCCCTCCCGGCGTTCTGACGGTGACCGTGTCGCCATCGCGAGCCTTGATCAGGGCTTTCGCGAGCGGTGATATCCAGGAGATGCGGCCGCGCGACAGGTCGGTTTCGTCGATGCCGACGATGCTGTAGGTTTTTTCCGTACCGTCCCGGGCCATCACCGTTACGGTCGCGCCGAAGAAGACCTGATCCGTGTCTTCCCGCGAGGCGGGATCCACCACCACTGCAACGTCCATCTGTTTGGTCAGGAAGCGGATGCGGCGATCGATCTCCCGCAAACGACGCTTGCCGTAAATATAGTCGGCGTTTTCCGAGCGATCGCCATTGGAGGTGGCCCAATGGATTACTTTCACGAGTTCCGGGCGTTCCTTGTCGAGCAGGTGCAGCGCTTCGTCCTTCAGGCGCTTGAATCCGCCGGGCGTGATGTAATTCTTCAGGCCTGCGGGCAACGGCGGCGCCGAGGCGTCCTGATCCTCGTCGTCGTCCTGGTCGTTTTCCCGGGTGAATGCCTTGCTCATGGCGGTCGTGGCGCGGTCTCGACAGTTGTACAATGGGATTGTCTCACTTCAACCCACCCATTCAATCAGGATCTGGAGGAGTTTCAGATGACCATCAAGGTAGGCGACAAACTTCCCGCCGGCACGCTGTTCGAATTCATCGAAGACGAAACGCCCGGTTGCACCATCGGCCCGAACGCGTTCAAGGTCGAAGAACTGGTTCCCGGCAAGCGCATTGCGATACTGGGACTGCCAGGCGCGTTCACGCCGACGTGTTCCGCCAAGCATCTGCCCGGCTTCCTCAAGCTGGCGGACGAGTTTCGCAAGAAGAAGGTGGACGAAATCTGGTGCCTGTCGGTCAACGACGCGTTCGTGATGGGTGCATGGGGCAAGGATCAGGGCACGAAAGGCAAAGTGCGCATGATGGCCGACGGCAGCGGACAGTATTCCAAGGCGCTCGGCCTGGAATTCGACCTGACCGCGCGCGGCATGGGCGTGCGCTCGCAACGCTACTCGATGCTGGTGGTCGACGGCGTGGTCAAGGCGTTCAACCTGGATCAGCCGGGCAAGTTCGAAGTCAGCGATGCGGAGACGCTGCTCAAGCAGGCGGAGAAGGTGACGCAGTTCATTCCGTGAATTGGTGGGTTGCAGTTTCTAAATAAAAGGCGGCCATATGGCCGCCTTTTTTCTTGCAACCCTCAAGATAAGCTCTTTCACCGCGTCCTCTGCGGTGAGACTTGCCGTATTTGCAGACAATTTGCGTTAGAGGATTTTTACGCGGGCAAATAACATGTACGACGTCGGGTCGGATCCGTAGAAAGGTTCGATTTCGCCGGGCAGGGAATACTTGCTGACCAGGCCGCCGATGCCCATTTTGAAATGGCCCATCGCCGGAAAGTCGTAGATGTACCCCAGGCTCAGCTTGCCGACCTGAAAGGTTTCACCGGCGAGCGGCGAGCCCTGGTCGAACAATTCGTTCTTGTCCGACCGCTCGAGGCGACCGAACACCGTATGCGTTTTCGAAAACGATACGGCGGATTCCAGCAGGTACGAATCGGTCGTCGTGCCGGTGCTCGCCGCATTGCGGCCCCACGCCAGCGTGGTCTGCCAGTTGTTGGCCCCCCATGGCCGGTTGTACATCACCGACGCCGTCGTCCGGTTCACATTCATGTCGGGTTCCAGCGCTTCCGGACTGGCGATGTGGCCGCGGCTGACCTGCAGCGACCAGTCCGGCGCCGGATTCCACGACAGCCGGACCGACGCCGAGTCGAGCGCGCCGGAATCGATGTTGTAGCGATACTGGTCCGG
>JANXPQ010000276.1 GCA_025357235.1 Betaproteobacteria bacterium | reverse complement strand
CAGTTTTCCGTTATGGGTGCGTCGTTGACCGGGCCTTTCAGAGTTTGAGCGGATGCCGACACGGCGAAGCACAACGCTCCGACCGCCGCCGCAATGACCGTTAATTTCATGGGAATGCTCCTCCTAGAGTTGTAAAAAGCTTTTTTGGTTTGCTGTTTCGCCGGGCACTCCGGATGTTGTCCGAACCCCTGTGCCGCGCCGCGTAAGTACACTGACACAAGATATCTTACATTTCAACTCGTAATGGTAAGGTTTCAATTTGCAATGATGCGTCTGACGGCTGCCTGCAGAGGCGGATCTTCGGCTGCTGCAGAGCAGCGCAGAATGCCGGACGGACCCATCGCGAAGGGCGTAAAATTTGCACAAGCCCGTAATTTCAAAGAGGGAAACTCTGTGATCAATGCCAAAGACGTCGAGTTATATCGCGAGAACGGCTATCTGATCGTCGAGAATGTTCTCGACGCGTCCACCTTGGCGAGCATGCGCAAGGTCATCGCGGACCTGGTCGCCAAAGCGGCTGGAGTAAAAACGCACAACGAAATCTATGACCTGGAGCCGACGCATACGCCGGAGGATCCGCGCGTTCGCCGCATCAAGACGCCGCACAAGGTCGATCCCTTCTTCATGGAATTCGTCCGGCAGCCCGGCATGATTTCCATCCTGAAAGCGCTGCTGGGCAAGGACATCCGGCTGCACGGATCGAAGCTCAACGTAAAGGCCCCGAAGTACGGTTCTCCGGTCGAATGGCATCAGGACTGGGCGTTCTATCCGCACACCAACGACGACATCCTGGCCATCGGCGTCATGCTGAACGACGTTGAACTGGAAAACGGGCCGCTGCTCGTGATGCCGGGCACGCATCGCATCAACAAGGTCTGGGACCATCATCTCGACGGCCGTTTTTGCGGCGCGATGGACCCGACCAAAACGCCGGACCTCGACTATTCGAAGGCTGTGCCGTGTGTCGGCAAAGCCGGGTCGTGCTCCTTCCATCATGTGCGCCTGGTGCACGGTTCTGCGCAAAACACTTCGGAAAAGCCGCGGCAGTTGCTGCTCTATGAATGTGCCGCCGCAGATGCGTGGCCGCTGGTCAACTTCAAGGACCTCGACGAATTCAACAGCCGCATGGTCTGCGGCGAACCGACGCTGGAACCCAGGACGGAAAAAGTGCCGATTCGCATGCCCTTGCCGCCCGCGCTGGCGCAGGGGTCGATCTACGAGAACCAGACCGCGTTGCGCAACCGCTTCTTCGAGGTCAAGGCTGCGGCGACCTGAGGGGCGATCATTCACCGACGGCGGGCGAAGTCCCGCCGTTTGTTTTTTCGGGGCTGCGGGCCCCCGCAATCCAGGCAGTCAGAACATAACAACATGGAGGAGCAGTCATGGATGTCCGCGCAGCAGTCGCGCACAAGGCCGGCGCATCGCTTTCCCTCGAAACCGTGCAACTCGAAGGCCCCCGGGCCGGTGAAGTGCTGGTCGATATCAAGGCGACCGGCATCTGTCATACCGACGAATTCACGCTTTCGGGCGCCGACCCGGAAGGCTTGTTTCCCTCGATACTCGGCCACGAAGGCGCGGGCGTCGTGGTCGACGTCGGTCCCAATGTGAAGAGCCTGAAGAAGGGCGATCATGTCATTCCGCTGTACGTGCCTGAGTGCCGCGAGTGCGAATACTGCGTGTCGCATAAAACCAACCTGTGCCAGTCGATCCGCGTAACGCAGGGCCAGGGCCTGATGCCCGACGGCACCAGCCGGTTTTCCCTGGGCGGCAAGAAGCTGCATCACTACATGGGCACGTCTACGTTCGCCAACTTCACCGTCGTGCCGGAAATTTCGCTGGCGAAGATCCGCGAGGACGCACCCTTCGACAAGGTTTGCTACATCGGCTGTGGCGTGACCACCGGCATCGGCGCGGTGATCAACACGGCGAAGGTCGAGCCTGGCGCGAACGTCGTCATCTTCGGCCTCGGCGGCATCGGCCTGAATGTGGTGCAGGGCGCGCGCATGGCGGGCGCCAACATGATCGTCGGCGTCGACATCAATCCGAAGCGGCGCGCACTCGCCGAGAAATTCGGCATGACGCATTTTGTGAATCCGAAGGACATGGCCGAAAGCGAACTGGTGCCGCATCTCGTCAATCTCACGAAGGGCGGCGCGGATTACAGCTTCGAATGCATCGGCAACGTGAAACTCATGCGCCAGGCGCTGGAGTGCTGCCACAAGGGGTGGGGCGTATCGGTCATCATCGGCGTCGCACCCGCCGGTGCGGAAATCGCCACACGCCCGTTCCAGCTGGTCACCGGCCGCGTCTGGAAGGGCACCGCATTCGGCGGGGCACGGGGCCGCACCGACGTGCCGAAGATCGTCGACTGGTACATGGAAGGCAAGATCAATATCGACGACCTGATCACGCACAAACTCAAATTCGAGGAGATCAACAAGGGCTTCGACCTCATGCACGCTGGCGAGTCTATTAGATCCGTTGTTGTTTATTAATTTGATTACACCCAACACAGAGGCACAGAGGACACAGAGTTAAAGCGAGAGGAAAGAAAGTTCAGTATGGCGTGTCTATCCAATCGGTGCCGGCAAAATAAACAATAAATGACGAGTTTGTTCTTCCTCTGTGCTCTCTGTGTCCTCTGTGTCTCTGTGTTGGGTTTTGACTTTGGATTTGAATGAAAACAATCAGCGAACATAAATGCTTCGGGGGCGTGCAGGGTTACTACTCGCACGCATCGAAGGAAATCGGGCTGGATATGAAGTTCTCGGTGTTCCGGCCGCCGCAGGCCAAGTCGGGCAAAGTGCCGGTGCTCTATTATCTTGCCGGGCTGACCTGTACCGAAGAGACGTTCGCGATCAAGGCGGGCGCGCAGCACATCGCTGCGGAACTTGGCCTCATGCTGGTCGCGCCCGACACCAGCCCGCGTGGCGCCAATGTGCCGGGGGAAACGGACTCGTGGGACTTCGGCGCCGGCGCCGGTTTCTACGTCGATGCAACATGTGAACCCTGGGCCGCGCACTACAGGATGTACAGCTACGTATCGGCCGAGTTGCCGGCGATGATTGCCGGAAAATTTCCGGCGGATGCAGACAGGCAAGGCATTTTCGGCCACTCGATGGGCGGACACGGCGCGCTGGTATGCGCGCTGCGCAATCCCGACCAGTACAAATCGCTTTCGGCCTTCGCGCCGATCGCCGCGCCGATGCGTTGCCCCTGGGGCAAAAAAGCGTTCAAGGGATATCTCGGCGACGAGCATGCTGCATGGCAGGAATACGACGCCAGCGAATTGATCCGGCGCGCGCGATTCGCGGGTCCGATTCTGGTCGATCAGGGACTGGCGGATAAATTCCTCTCCGACCAGCTCTATCCGGAAGTCTTCGAAGCTGCCTGCCGCGACGCCGGCCAGCCGCTGACGTTGCGCCGCCATGAAGGCTACGATCACGGTTACTTTTTCATCTCGACGTTCATGGAAGACCATCTTCGTCATCACGCTTCGCAGTTGACAGCTTGAGGCAACTCTATCCGCGTCCTCCGCGGTGAGTGCTTTTATTTAGGGAGTTGAGACATGCAAAAGCTGCTTGTTTACCAATCGTTGTGGGCGATGGAGCGGCGCCGTCCGGATGG
>JANXPQ010000272.1 GCA_025357235.1 Betaproteobacteria bacterium | reverse complement strand
GAGAAATGCGAAAAATAAGGGTGTGGAAGCTCCCGGAATGATGACCATTTGTGGAGATAGTTGGCAATGAGTCAATGAACCCGATCCCCATCCCATTTTTATTTGTTCTTCCTCTGTGTCCTCTGTGCCCTCTGTGCCTCTGTGTTGGGTGTAGATCAGCACACAAAAAAAGGCCGGTCCCTGGACTCAGGACCGGCCAAAGCGGCGGGCCTTGGAGGCCCCGCCCGCACAGGCGGTGAGGTGCGCTAGATCGGGTCTGTCGTCGCGCCGATCATGCCGATGCGGCGCTGGATGATCTGATCGCGATCCGTGGCGCAATTGCGCAGCGCGTTGACCAGCGTCGTATCGTCGACGGGGCGGGGCGCGCATTGCGGCGGAGCGGGCGGTATGTCGGCGATGCGTGTCTGAGCTAGTGCGAAAGCGCTGAACAGCGTGTGGGATTTCATCGTCCTTGCCTTTCCTTGGGTTGCCGAGGTTGATCGGTGAGCGCGGCGCCATGGTGCGCAGCAGTACGGCGTCATGGAAGCGCCGCGAAAGGGGTTGCTACCTTGGCGCCCGGCGGTATCATCCGGTTAGACTTTCGGGATTTTCGGGGGAGGGGCCATGTCGCAGACCGTTGCGGTGGTGGAGGCGCTGAAGCGCTCGCTGAGGGCGAAGAAGCTGACTTATGCCCACGTGGCGCGCGGGCTGAAGATGAGCGAGGCCAGCGTCAAGCGCATGTTCTCGTCGCATCACTTCACGCTGGAGCGTTTCGAACAGGTCTGCCAGATCGCCGGGCTTGGCCTGACCGAACTGGCACGCGAGGTGGACAGCGAAAAGAACTACATCTCCCACCTGACGCTCGAACAGGAGCGCGAAGTCGTCGGCAACGCCAGGCTGTTCCTGGTCGCGGTCTGCGCGCTCAACCACATGACGCTGGAACAGATCCTCGCGATCTACGACATCCCGAAAGCGGACTGCATCCAGTTGTTGCTGAAGCTGGACCGGATCAAATTCCTGGAATTGATGCCGAACAACCGCATCCGGCTCAAGGTGGCAT
Source organism: Betaproteobacteria bacterium (assembly GCA_025357235.1). GTDB lineage: Bacteria > Pseudomonadota > Gammaproteobacteria > Burkholderiales > JACQAP01 > JACQAP01. The sequence continues at coordinate 4,469 of JANXPQ010000272.1, read as the reverse complement.
CGAATTTCGCCTGGCTGCCGAACGGCCCGATCCTGCAGTACTTCATGACACGGGCCCAGCATGAGTACTTCCGTTCCCGCTTCGATGGCCCGAATGAGATGATCATGGTGGTCAACGCCATGCTGTCGCCGGCATCGAGCGCCCAGTTCGTCGCCAAACTGCGCAAGGTGGCCGGCGAGTTTTCGGAGATGCACAACGACGATAAGCATCTGCCGATCGGGGAGCGCCGTCCGGCCAGTGTCGTGCTGGCGTTGCGCCCGTGGGAACTCGACGATTTCAACAAGTTGCGCCGCAAGCGGAAGACTCGGGTTGCAGCCTGACGCCAGTGGCCCGGCGTGCTAGCATCGCCCGAGCGACGAAGTGCGGCGCACTTCGTCAGGGTCGAGGGCCGAGGGACGAGGGGCGAGGGGTCTAAAGCCCAATCCGTCCTGTCCGCTGGTCCGAGACCAATAAAGCCTGATAACAAATTCCAGCGAGGACTTATGAGCACAGTACAACTGCAGAATTACATTGCCGGCGAATGGATCGCGGGCGCCACCACCTCCAAGGACGTCAACCCGTCCGATACCGGCGATGTCATTGCCGAATATGCGCAAGCCGACAAGGCGCAGACGGAACGCGCGGTGGAAGCGGCGCGCGCTGCTTTCCCCGCCTGGGCGACGTTCGGCGTGCAGGCGCGCGCCGACCTGCTCGACAAGGTCGGCAATGAAATCATCGCCCGCAAGGACGAACTCGGCAAACTGCTGTCGCGCGAAGAGGGCAAGACGCTGCCGGAAGGCATCGGCGAAGTGGCCCGCGCCGGTAACGTCTTCAAGTTCTTTGCCGGCGAAGTGCTGCGCCGTTCCGGCGAACTGATTCCGTCCGTGCGTCCGGGCATCGACGTGGAACTTACGCGGGAGCCGGTTGGCGTGGTCGGCATCATCGCACCATGGAATTTCCCGGCCGCCATTCCTGCATGGAAAATTGCGCCGGCGCTGGCCTACGGCAACTGCGTGGTGTTCAAGCCGGCCGACCTGGTGCCGGGCATGGCGCACGCGATCGCAAAGATTCTCATCGATGCCGGCATTCCGAAAGGGGTGTTCAATTTCGTCATGGGCCGCGGCAGCGTGGTCGGCGAAGTGATCGTCAATGACAAGCGCGTCGATGCCATCACCTTTACCGGATCGGTCGAAACCGGCAAGCAGGTCGCTGCCAAGGCGATTGCGCGCATGGCCAAGTTCCAGCTCGAGATGGGTGGCAAGAATCCGCTGGTCATCCTCGACGACGCTGATCTGAAGATTGCCGTCGAATGTGCGGTCAATGGCGCGTTCTTCTCCACCGGCCAGCGTTGCACGGCGTCCTCCAGGTTTATCGTAACCAAGGGCATCCACGACAAATTCGTCGCCGCGGTGATCGAGCGCCTGAAAGGCGTGAAAGTCGACAACGCGCTCAAGCAGGGTACCGACATCGGCCCGGTGGTGGACAAGAGCCAGCTCAACCAGGATTTGTTCTACATAGAAGAAGCCAAGAAGGAAGGCGGCAAGCTCGCTTTCGGCGGTAACCTCGTCAAGCGCGAGACCGACGGCTTCTATCTGGAGCCGGCGCTGTTCACCGAGACCGTGAACACCATGCGCATCAACCGCGAGGAAGTGTTCGGTCCGGTCGCTTCGGTGGTGGCCGTGAAGGACTACGAGGAAGCGCTGGCAGTCGCCAACGACACGCCGTTCGGCCTGTCGTCGGGCATCGTCACGACATCGCTCAAGCAGGCCTCGCATTTCCGCAAGAACGCACAGGCCGGCATGGTGATGGTGAACCTGCCGACTGCCGGCGTGGACTACCACGTGCCGTTCGGCGGACGCAAAGGGTCGAGTTACGGTCCGCGCGAGCAGGGGCGTTACGCCGCCGAGTTCTTCACCACGGTGAAAACCAGCTACGTGCTGGCCTGAGCATGAAACTCCGACTTCTACGATCCGCAGCGGCAGCGGCGCTGCTGTGCCTGGCTGGCAATGGTGTCATCGCGGCCGACGTTGAGCGTATCGTCCCGGCCAATGAGGAGCCGCGCCATGTGGTCAAGCTGGAAAACGAATGGGTGCGCATTGTCGATGTCGAAATTCCGGAGGGCGAGCAGACTCTGTATCACACCCACTCGCTCGATTATCCGTATGTGCTGGTGACCAGCGTCACGCTTTACAACCAGATCTACGGGCAGGAACCCAAGGACGTGAAAATGCAGGCCGGGTTCATCGGTTACTACGACGCGGCTTCGAAGGGCGCTTACACGCACCGCTTCATCAACCGCGGCCCGGGCGCGTTCCGTGCGATCGGCATCGAATTGCTCAAGCCGACGCTGGAATCCGCAGCACCGAACGCGGCGCTGCCGGCCTTGGCCGGTGTCGAGACTGCGCTGGACAACGAGCGCGTCGGCGCTTATCGCATCAAGCTGGCGCCCGGTGCATCGATCGGGCCGCTGACGATACCGGGTCCGAGCATTCGCGTGGCGATGGGCGAGGGAAAACTGGTGGATGAAGTGGAGGACACGCAGACCGAAATGCGCCTGACGCCGGCGCAGTTCGTGTTCCAGCCGCAGACCACTACCGCGACCTTCACCAATATCGGCGGTACGGAATTGGAACTGGTCGAATTCGTGCTGAAGTAATCGCTGCTGCGACCAGCAGTCGGGACAAGAAAAAGGGGCGCTTTACGGCGCCCCTTTTTTGCTCCGTTGCCGATTGCATCGGCAGCGAAGACTTGTTTCCCTCGAACCAACAGCCTTTCCCGGGAGAGGTCGGAAGGAGACCAGCGGGACCGCCCGGACAGGCAGAACACGGACATGCGTGCCTCGGCGGTTTTGGATACCTTTACCAAGACATCAGACATTGCCGCCGGCTTCAGGTTCCCCGTCCCCCGCGCCGCCGGGCAGCCAGCGGCTCCCCAGCCGACGCGGCGAAGGCCCGGTCAACTAGGAAACCTGGACCTGGGCACTGGCATCCACGGCGCATAGCGCCGTCATGTTTACAAGGCGCCGCACCGTCGCGCTGGGCGTCATGATGTGAACCGGCATCGCCGCCCCGAGCAGGATCGGGCCGACCGTAATACCTTCCCCGCCGAGCATCTTGAGCAGGTTGAAGGAGATGTTGGCGGCGTCGAGGTTGGGCATGATCAGGATGTTCGCTTCGCCCTTGAGCCGGCCGTCGGGATGAACGTGTGTGCGGATCGGTTCCGAGAGCGCTGCATCGCCGTGCATTTCGCCGTCGATTTCCAGGGACGGCGCAATCCGCTCGATCGCATCCAGTGCCTGGCTCATTTTCAGCGCCGAAGGGGAATCGTCCGAGCCGAAATTCGAGTGCGACAGCAAGGCTACCTTCGGCGTGATGCCGAAGCGGCGCACTTCCTCGGCGGCCATGATGGTGATTTCCGTGAGCTGTTCGACCGTCGGGTCTTCATTGACATAAGTGTCGCTGATGAACACGGTGCGGTTGGGCATCATCAGCACGTTCATCGCCGCAAATACACCGGAACTGCGCTTGAGGCCAATGATATTGGAAACGTGCCGCAGGTGGTCCTTGTGGCGGCCAAAGGTTCCGCACAGCAGCGCGTCGCCGTCGCCCCGGCGCAGGAGCATGGCCCCGATCAGGGTATTGGACTGGCGCACATGAACCTTCGCGTCATCCGGAGACACCCCGCGCCGGCGCATCAGCTTGTAGTACTCGGTCCAGACCTCCTTGTAGCGGGTGTCGGACTCCGGGTTCACCAGGTCGCAATCCTTGCCGGGAACGAGCCGCAGGCCGAAGCGCTTGATGCGCGTCTCCACGACTTCCGGACGGCCGATCAGGATGGGCCTGGCGAGCTTCTCGTCCACCACCACCTGGACCGCGCGCAACACCCGCTCGTCCTCGCCCTCCGCATAGATCACGCGCTTGAGCGTTTTCTTCGCCGCGGCGAATACCGGCTTCATGATGAAACCCGAGTGGTAGACGAAATTGGTGAGCTGTTCGCGGTAGGCGTCCAGGTCGGCGATCGGGCGGGTGGCGACCCCGCTCTCCATCGCCGCTTTCGCCACTGCCGGCGCGATGCGGGTGATGAGCCGCGGGTCGAAGGGCTTGGGGATGATGTACTCCGGGCCGAAGGACAGCTCCTCGTCGCCGTAGGCCATCGCCACCACATCGGATTGTTCGGCCTGCGCCAGCTCGGCGATGGCGTGCACGCAGGCGAGCTTCATTTCCTCGTTGATCTTGGTGGCGCCGACGTCGAGCGCACCGCGAAAAATGAACGGGAAACACAGAACGTTGTTGACCTGGTTGGGATAATCCGAGCGGCCGGTGGCGATGATGGCGTCGGGCCGCACCGCTTTGACTTCCTCCGGTAGGATTTCCGGCGTGGGATTGGCGAGCGCGAACACGATCGGCCTTTCTCCCATCTTCTTGACCCATTCCTGCTTCATCGCGCCGGGACCGGACAGGCCGAGGAAGATGTCGGCGCCGGTGATCACG
>JANXPQ010000257.1 GCA_025357235.1 Betaproteobacteria bacterium | reverse complement strand
AGCCAGGGCGGGCAGTTCCGCGATTGTGACCTGCACTTCCGCGACATTTTGATTGTCGGCCGTGCACTGCTGCAGGCACGAGTTCCGATTCATCGTCTGGTGGCAGCCGCCCTCGTGAGCGGTTTGCGCGAAGGCCATCGCCGGAGAGTGGGCCGCTCCGACGCAGGCATGCGCCATGCCGACGGCTTGCGCGAATAGCAGGGCGCCAGCCAGCAGCCAGGACGTCAATTTACGAATGTGTCGGGAATGCATCACAGTCTCATTCTAATCCCGGTAATAGTCCCCAGTCGACTTGCCGCACTTATGAGACTTGTAATGCCGCGGATTGTTCCCGGTTGATCTTCCAGGTGCCAAGGTTGCCAACAGGCTTTAATCGGCATATTCCCGATAGGCGTAATATCAAGCGGCCATGAAGACGATTTTATTGCAGTCCATAATCACCTGCCCGTTCTGCGGGTTCTCGAAGCAGGAAACGATGGCCACAGACTACTGCCTGCACTTTTATCGGTGCGATTCCTGTGGGAAGACGCTCACTCCAAAGCGCGGCGACTGTTGCGTTTTCTGCAGCTATGGAACGGCCGCCTGCCCGCCCATCCAGCAAGAAAGGCAAGCTGGCGCCTAGTCGAAGCCTGGAGGTACGCCTGCAATGACAAATCATAATCACTGGGACACCGTGTACGAGACGAAGGCCCCGGACGCCGTGAGTTGGTATCGGCCGCATCTTGAGCGTTCACTCGAGCTTATCCAGGCCGTCGTCCCGGATGTTTCCGCATCGATCATCGACGTGGGAGGGGGCGAATCGACCCTCGTGGACGATCTCCTTGCAAAGGGCTATCGGAATATCAGTGTTCTCGATATATCCCGAACTGCCATCGAGGTGGCCAGGAAGCGCGCAGGCGGATTGGCGCATCACGTAACGTGGTTGGTGGCCGACGTCACGCGAGCCGCGCTGCCGAAACGCCATTACGACTTATGGCACGACCGCGCTGTCTTTCACTTCCTCACCAGCGCCGAGGATCGATCGGCTTACGTCCGGCAAGTCGCGCAGGCCATGAAGCCGGGCGGATACGTGATTGTCGCCACTTTCGGTCCGCAAGGCCCTCACAAGTGCAGCGGCCTCGACGTGGTTCGCTACGATGCCGATTCGCTGCACGAGGAATTTGGCGCCAGTTTCAGGCTGATCGACAGCACGACGGAACTTCACCAGACGCCGTTCGGCACGACCCAGCAATTCCTCTACTGTTTGTGCAAGGTCGAATAGCACGCCGCATTACTGCGTTTGTCGAAAAACCATCTGCTTCGGCGTCAGTGCAGATGACGGCGATGCGCGTCGGGGAAATGCGAATGCGAATGGTCAGACAGTTCGTGATCGTGCCGGCAGGTGTGCATGTACCTTGCCGTTTTGCATGGCGATTACGCGCGTACCGATGTCGGCCGCTTCCTCGCGGCTGTGGGTGACATAAACGAGGGTAAATCCCAGCGCCGCATGCAGTCTCAGGATCTCCCCGCGCAAGTGCAGGTTCAGTTCATGATCCAGGCTGGACAGCGGTTCGTCCATGAGCACGATAGTAGGATTGGTCACCAGGGCGCGTGCCAACGCAACGCGCTGCTGCTGCCCGCCCGATAACTCTCCTGGTTTTGCGTGTGCGCGATCAGCCATACGCACCATCTCCAGTACTTCCAAAATCCGGCTGGGCTTGTCCGGAAATTGATTCAGCTTGTCGTAACGCAGCGCAAACTCAAGGTGCTGAAACACAGTCATGTGTGGCCACAGCGCAAGGTCCTGGAAGACCATGCCGATGTGGCGCCGCTCAGGTGCAATCAGGTTTCGTCCGCCCACAGCCACTTCGTTGTCGTCAATATTGATGGCACCTGAATCGGGCACCTCCAGGCCGGCCATCAGGCGAAGTACCGTGGTTTTTCCGCACCCGGACGGCCCCAGCAGCACTACGCGCTCGCTACGCTCTACCGATACCGAGATCGCGTCGACGACCCTGCGACCGCTATAAGTCTTCAACACATCGAGCATCTCGATGGCACTCATCTTCGACTTACCGCCGCTCGCAATAACGAACCCAGGATGGCTAAGGAAATCAAGGTGGCGGATACCAAGATCACACACAGGGCCGCGATGAGGTTGGGCGCGCCGTTGGCCATCAGGGTGTAGATGCGAACCGGCAAAGTATCCTGCCCGGGCGGGTAGACGAGCATCGAAGCGCCCAGGTCGCGCAAGCAGAAAATGAATCCAATCAGCCAGGCCGCGATCACACCCGGAAGGGCAGCGGGCACCACCACGTGGAGAATGCGTGCGAACCACGGTGCCCCGGTCATCTGTGCCGCCTCTTCAAGCGATTGGGGCACGTTGCCCAGCGTGGCCAGCATGAT
>JANXPQ010000220.1 GCA_025357235.1 Betaproteobacteria bacterium | reverse complement strand
CCATGTGTGCACCCTTGGATCGGAACGCTTCCACCGCTTCACGCTCCCGTTTGCTCAAGTTCAGTTCGGTTTGGCGCATCGCACGCACTCCTCAGACTGTGGAAATGCGCCATTATAATGTTTCGTAATTAACGTGTCACTTTACTAGTTGGCCCAGTCGAACGGCGCGAAGTGGCCGTTGTTGTCTTTTCCGACCAGGTCCAGGTCGAGGCCGAAGCCGTGGACGTGCATGTGCTTCGACTTCGCGAGCGCGACCTTGCGGTTGGCCGGATGCGAGGTGTTGTCGAGGTAAATCGGCTCGCCGTTGTTGTTGCGCGAGGCAACGCCCGTCACGGCGAACTCTAGCAGCCCGGGAATCGACGTCGAACGCTGCAGCCCATTCATGCCGAACGTGATGGGCTTGACCTCGATCCCGCGGAAATCGCCGACCAGGTTGTCGCGGATGCGCGCCGGCGTGCCGCCCGCCTGGCCGCTGACGATGGCGCTCAGCGCTTCACGCTGTTCGTCGTTCGCCGCCGCGTCGACGACGCCGGCGAAAATCCAGTTACCCTCGGACATGACCTTGCCCGAGCGGATGACGAATGCGAACGCCAGGCCGTCCAGCTTTACATTGCCGCAGTTACCGCGATCGATCCGGTAGACCTGCAAGGACGTGCACTGGTCGTAGCTCACCGGTTGCTGCGGGTTGGTGAAGATGCAAGGGCACAGATAGTCGCAGTTGCAGCTTTCCATGTATTCGCCTGCGATCTTCCATTTGATGTCCGCCATATGCGCTTCCTCCCTGCGGTGGGCTGCGTTGCGGCCGGGCGTGTCCGGCACCGAACCAGTCTACCGAGCGTGCGCGGCATGGCGCAATGGGCAGTCGCCCGGATCAGGTCTGCCGAACTGGTTGAACCCTTGCGATGTTTGCCCTTGTCCATGACGCCATGTGGTCCAGCAGCCAGCGGCGGATAATGCAGCCTATTGGGGCCATCCCCGTCCGAAGGCAGAAATCATGGTGCTTCTGGTTGACGGTAATGCGGATGCCGAGCGCGTCGCGGTGTGGCAGTGCATCGGCTGCGGGAAAATTGACGGGCCACGGCCCTGCGTCGGAGTGTGCGAGGACCGAAAGGTGGAAATCGTGTACGCCTATGCATACGATGAGGCGCTTGCGCAACTGGCTTCCGTGCGCCGGCGCGCCGAGGCCCTCGAGGCAGTGGTCCGGCAACTCGCGCGCACGACGCCGCGCGCGGGCGAATGGGAGCGGTCGTACCAGGCGTTGCAGGGGCAGGCTCGCCGCGCCCTGGCGGGACTTGCCGCCGATGCCGGAGAGGACACCGGTAAGCCATAGATGCAGCACTGTGTCAGGGCCGGTCGGGTGCATTGATACGGGCGAGTGCGCCTGATACCGGGTTCGAGCGGATACGTGATCTATCGGGGAAGCGTCCATGTGCAGAAACATAATAGTCCTGTTCAATTTCGAGCCGGCTGCAACTGCCTACCGTGCCTAGCCTGCATAATTGCACAATGGATCGAATCAATTCCCAGATGCAACTTCCCAAATCTGATTCCATATCTGCCCGATAATGACCAATGCGCGCGCCGCGAGCGCGCCTGAGGGCCCGGCACCCGATCGAAAAACCGAAGGAGAACCTCTCATGGCGGAGCAGAACAAGACGAAAGTGATCATTCTGACTGGCAGCTACCGGATCAAGGGCTATATCGATCTGGTGCCGGGGGCACGGGTTACGGACTACATGACCGAGTCCAAGAATTTCTTCGCGGTCACCGACGCCGAGGTCTGGGAAGCGGGCGAGCGCCGCGTGCTGGCCGCCCCGTTCCTGAATGTCTGCCGCGACCACATCCAGGTCATCGCGCCCGAAGGCTGAGCAGCGGGCTTTTCAGATCTCTTCAGGAGATGATATGGATGCACGATTCCGGGAAGTGGTCACCAGCGAAGCCCAGTTTCGTGCCGTGAGCGGGCATCCGAACAATCGTGTCCTGCAAAAGCAACTCTCCGCGCTGGATCAGCACTGCCGCACGTTTATTGCAAGTTGCCCCTTCATCCTTGTTTCCTCTTGCGATGCAGATGGAAACATGGATGTTTCTCCAAAGGGGGATCCCGCCGGGTTCGTGCGCGTGCTGGACGATTCGACGTTGGCCATCCCGGATCGCCTTGGCAACCGGCGCGCCGATACATTCCGGAACGTGTTGCAGAACCCGCACGTCGGCCTGCTCTTCCTGATTCCCGGAAAATCGGAAACCCTGCGCATCGGCGGAACCGCGATCATCGTGCGCGACCAATGGCTCCGTGACGAGATGGCGATGTCGGGAAAGTCGGCGGATTTCGCCATCGTGATAACGGTCGCCGAGGCGTTCTTTCACTGCTCCAAGTGCGTGATTCGATCGAAGCTCTGGGACAGTACACAATGGCCGGAACTCGGAGGGCTTCCGTCGCTGGCGCAAACGATGGTCGATGGAGGGAAACTGACACAGACTGTCGAAGAAATGCAGGCGCTGATCGAGAAGGATGCGCGCGAGCGGCTGTACTAGCCGCTGGAGGCGTGAAATGGGTCGGAGTCGCATTTGGACGGGCACGACTCGTCGCGCATCAAGATGAGCCGTGAAGCGAATGGATAAGCGACTATGACAAACCGTAAACTTCCCATGAAGCAAGCAGGCAAGTCAGTGGAATGCACACGTCGTCCTGTCTCGTACCTCGCTGCTGGTCTGCTCATAGTCTTGCTTGGAGTTTGCGCGGACAAAACCAGAGGCCAGGAGCAACACGCCGGACACGCTTCGGGCACGGTCGACTTTCCAATCTCGTGCTCCGAGCAAGCGCAAGTCGAGTTCAATCGCGCCGTCGCCCTGCTGCATCACATGACCTACCCGCAGGCAAGGGAAGCATTCGAACAAGTCGCGACGACCGATCCTAAGTGCGCGATGGCGCACTGGGGCATCTCGATGACATTGTTTCAGCCGCTGTGGCCGACGCGGCCGCGGCCGGAGGCGCTGCAGCGGGGATGGGAGGAAGTTCAAAAGGCCAAAGCCCTGCAGCCGCAGACGGAGCGGGAACGGCTCTTCGTGGCTGCGACGGAAGCGTTCTTCCTCGATCCGGCATCGTCCGATTACTGGCTGCGCGTCCGCCGGTGGGAGCAAGCGTCGGAAAAAATTTATGCCGCTTTCCCGGACGACTCCGAGGCTGCCGTGTTCTACGCCCTGGCGCATTTGGCCGTCGCTCCTTCCGATGCGACTGCCCGGGCGTATTCCGACCGGGCGGCGGAAATTCTGCTGCGCGTGTACGAGCGCAATCCGGACCATCCGGGCGCGATGCACTATCTCGTCCACGCCAACGACGCGCCGGGTCGCCAACGGGAATCGCTGGAGATCACACGCAAATACGAGTCGGCCGCTCCGCGTAATCCCCACGCGCTCCATATGCCGACGCATATCTATGCGCGCCTCGGCGATTGGGACGGGGTGATCCGGGGGAACCTGCTGGCGGCGGAGGCGGCTCTCGAGTACCCAGCGGGGGATCACGGGGAATTCGTCTGGGACGAGTTTCCCCACGCGATCGAATACTTGATCTATGCCTATCTGCAGAAGGGTGCGGACGAAGAAGCCGCCGTGCAGTTGCAGCGGCTGCGTTCAACGGCGCGTCTGGAACCCACTTTCAAGACGGCTTTTCACCTGGCATCCACGCAAGCGCGCTATGTTCTGGAACGGCGCGACTGGAACTCAGCTGCGTTGATCGTTCCCCGCGACCCGGCGGCCCTCGACTGGGACCGATTCGCCTGGCCTGAAGCCATCGCGCTGTTCGCACGCGGCCTGGGCGCGGCCCACCAGGGAAAAATCGACGAGGCCAGGGCGATCGTCACGCGCCTCGGAGAACTCGAAGCGGCGACACGCAAGGCCGGAGAGGACCTGTTTGCCCGCAACATCCAGATGCTCCGCCTCGAATTGAGCGCCTGGCGCGCGCACGCGGAGGGAAAATGGGAACCGGGCGTTGCGCTGATGGTAGAGGCCTCCGAACTCGAGGCGTCTACGTCGAAGCATCCCGTGACACCGGGCCCTACGCTTCCCGCCGACGAGCTGCTCGGAGACCTTCTCATGGAGCAGGAGCAACCGGCGACGGCCCTTGTCGCGTATAAGCGCGCGATGGAACGCTATCCGCGGCGTTTCAACATCCTGCTGAGTGCCGCCCGCGCGGCGCGCACGCTTGGCGATGAACCCATGGCGCGCGGTTTCTATAAGGAACTTCTCGAAGTCGCCGACGGCGGCACGCGGCAGCCCGCTTTGATGGAAGCACGGAGTTATGTGGGTCGACGGCCGAAATGAATCCAGCCTCGTTCGCCAAAAAAATATATCCGGAATGACTGTCTATTTCCGCCGGCCTGCTGCGTCGTTGGTGTAACCCGGGCCTCCGGGTTGCAACCATCGAAAGGAAATCCATGTCTCCCGTCACTCCAATTGTTTCTGCGGTTTATGTCGCAGCCTTCGGCCTGTTCGCGGCTTTCCTGACCGTGCGGGTGATCCTGAATCGGGCCAAAACAGGAATTCAGGCCGGCGACGGCGGCAATGCCCAGCTCGCCCAGGCCATCCGGGCGCATGCGAACCTTGCCGAGCAAGTGCCGCTGGCCCTCCTGCTGATCGTGCTCGCGGAAGCGACCGGTTCGCCGGTTGGTTTCATCTACACACTGGGATCGCTTCTGGTTATCGCAAGACTCGCCAACGCATGGGGTCTCAGCCGATCGTTGGGTCCGACGCCGCCGCGCCAGGCCGGCGCTGGTCTCACGGTACTGGTCGTCGTGGCGGCATCTTTGCTGATTTTTTATCGTGTGCTCGTCGCACACTCCGCTGTCGCTGGCGGCTGATCGTGCGCTGGATTGCACTCCAACTCGAATGCAGCGGACTGCCCGCGTGCCGGATGCACTTCCTGTCCGGCCTTGTCTTTTGCGTCGTAGCCCTATGCGATCGCCCGCCTACGGCAAGGGTACGATGACGACCTGAACGTTGCCGGCCATGAACAGCGTGTCGCCGGCCGGGCTGACCGACATCCTTATGTCAAACGGGAAGGCAGCGGGACACGCGACTGGCGTGATTGGATATCCCGCAATTACTTCCGTCAAAGGATTGTTACCGCCCGGAGTCGTAACCAAATCGAACGCGCGCACCTGGCAGGGAGAGCCCGTCTCGACAGTGTAGGCGCGTGTGCCATCGGGGCTTACGACATAAGCAGCCGTGGTCGAAGGGAGCAAACCCAGCAACGCGAAGCTCGCGTCGTACACGCCAATGAAGGAGCTGGAACCCACTGTAGCGCCCACTGCCATGCGCGTACCGGCGCGATCGAACGCGGGCTCATTGCTACCTGAAGGCTGCATTGCAACGCCGGTAGCCGACAGGATTCCGGCCGAGGTGGAATAGCGGTAGACAGGTTGCGCAGGGAAAACGGCGTCCAGCAGAGCGACAACCGCGCCATTGCCGCTGGCGCCGAGTAATGCTCTATTGAAGAAGCTCTTGACCGGGAGGCTGCCGGCTACATCCCGGGCGGAAAACCCCCCAGCCAAATAGGTATACAGCTTGGTAGCGCCAGAACCGCTTTTATAGCCCGTCGCAATCACGGCATTGCCATCGTTCGCTACAACCAATCTATTCAGATATTCGCTTCCGGTGGGGTCAGCAGAATAGGATGGCTTCGGTGTCGTTGTAACCGGGGTGAGATTCACAGGGTCAGATTCCCCCAACGAACCGTCGGCAATCGCCAGAAGGCGCGAGCCGTTCAGCGAAAGAGCGATGTCCCTGAGGTCCGCAAACGTTACCGCCGCTGATGATGTAGCCCACGTGCCGCTTGAAAACTGATATCGCAAGATCTGGTTGTTGGCGGCACTCGTGAAACCTATCCCCACCAGCAAGGCCTTTCGTTCCGCGTCGTACGCGAGTCCCCGAATCTCCTGAGGAACGGAGGGATAGGCAAGCGAGGCGGACGGATAGGCTGGCGGATCGACTATCGTCAGTGAAGCAGTAAACGGAATAGCACCATTGTTCAGCGTCACGGCATGGTTGCCCGCCGCCAACGCGGGATAGCTCGCGCGAATCTCGGTATCGCTCGGGACAGACAATATCGTTCCAGGAGTCCCGCCGAAGTTCACGGCGTTCGCCGGCGAAAACCCCTGCCCTCGAAGGATCACCTCGCCGGCTGTGTTGGTCGTGCCGACGTAAGGCGCAATTGCATCGGACTGGACCGGCGACCCGATCTGGTAGGTGACGTTGATGGTCTGGCTGCCGGCCAGTTGGGCGCCGGAGCAACTGGCGTCCGTCGTGCAGATGGATATCGTAATGACGCTGGTGTGCGTTCCGCTGCCCAGGTTGGCGGGCATTCCAGGGTTGAAAGTCACCTGACCCTGGGTCGAGCTGATTATCTGCACGTTCGTGGCCGATGCGATGACCTGGCCGTCTATATCGATCCTGATAAAGAGCGTTCCGCTGGTGACGCCGGTCACGGTCGCGGTAACGACCTGCGACGCAGGCACAGGTGCGGTGGGGCTCGCCGCTGAAAAGCTCAGGCTGTTCGTCGAGAGGCCGGCCAAAGTCGGCCCGGATTGAGAACTGCTTCCGCTTCCGCCCCCGCCTCCTCCCCCGCAAGCGGACAGGAGCAAGGCCAAAGCCCATATAAAACAATAACGCGATGTGATGGTGTGGCGGCGCAACAAGGCGCAACGAATTCCGAAAGACATAACTCGCCTCCCTGACAAGTTATAGATTTCGTGCGTCTATCCCGATTGGATAATACCCGGGCAGGCGAAATAGATTACATCAAGCTTGCATAAAACAATAAAAAAATGATGAGCGTCCGGCCCGATGCCAGGAGGCTGGCGATTTTGGCTTGATTGCGTATCCCTCCGTGGGTGTTGAAACGAACCCTTTGCGTCTACGCTCTTGATTCAGGTACTGACAGCAAGCGATTGCCGCAGGCCGGCGATTTCATTGACGATCAATGCGGCGACAACCATCCCCCCGCCAACCAGCGCAGCCTGGCTCGGTCGTTCGCCGATGAAGATCCAGACCGACAACGTGCCGAACACGATCTCCATGATGGAGAGCAGTCCGATTTCCGCCGAAGCAAGGTAGGGCACGGCAGCCATCATGAGCAGCAACCCGATGGCGAGTTGCAGGACGCCCATCACGGATATCAGGCCGAGGTCGGCCACGCTGACCGCCAGCGGCAGCGCGAAGGGCAAAGCGATCAGCGTGGAGAAAATGCCGGCGAGCAGAACGGACGGCATCATGTCCACGTTCGCGCGATGCTTGCGGAGCAATACGATGTTCGCGCCGAAGCCGATGGGAATGCACAGCGCAACGAGATTTCCCGCCCAGCCGGAACCCGACAGCGCATCGAAGAACATGATGACGATGCCGCCGATCGCGACCGTCATTGCGAACCAGGTGCGCGGCGCTACTTTTTCGCCGAGAAATAAATAGCCGCAGAGCGCGGCGACGAATGGCGAGATGCTGCCGACCACGAGTACGTTTGCGACTGTGGTCAGCGACAGCGCGAGGATGAAGCTGATCATCATGCCGGCGAACAGCATTCCGGTCACCACGCCCGGCCAGCCCATCGCGCGAATGCGCAGCCCAATGCCGCCGCCGTAACGGTACGCCAGCACCAGCAGCATGAACACGGTCATGAAGAAGGACCGCCAGAAAGTGATCTTCCAGCCGTCGTGAACCTCCATGTTGCGCACCAGGACGCCGGCGCTGGCCCAGCACAGCGTGGCACCAACCATCAGGGCGATGCCCTTGCGGTGTTCCGCCGGTGTCCGCATCAGCTATGGCCGAAAATACTCACCGCAGAGGCGCGGAGGCGCAGAGAAATACGCGCAGAGGAAAGCAACATGGGGAATTTAATTCTCCGAATGTGGTGGGCTACCGAAAGTGCACCAAGTGAGGCCATGCGTGCATTCTTTTCACTGGACACCTTATTGTTTGTCTTTCTCTGCGTTTCCTCTGCGTCTCTGCGTCTCTGCGCCTCTGCGGTGAGATCTAAACAATCGCCTTCGGCGCAGATACGCCGAGTTTTTCGCTCCAGGTTTGCAGGGACGGCAGGATGCTCGGGTAGAGTTCTACACCGTCCTTCAGTTGTTTCTCGCGGCGGCGCAATCCGGATTCGCCGGGCAGGCGCACGCGATCGAAACCGCGGCGCGGCGGTGTGGTGCGGCAGGCATTCGCAATGTGTTCGGTCTGGCGCGCGAAATCCTCGCTGCCACCGAACAGCGCGGGATCGAATACCTGCACGTAAACATTCGCCGCCCAGCCTTCCACCGGATCCGCGCGCCCGTGGCCAGACAGGCCTTGCGTCAGCGCTTCCACCAGCAGGCCGAGTGAGTAACCCTTGTGTCCGTGATCCAGTCCGCCGATCGGCAGCAATCCGCCCTTCGGTTCATTGAACACTACGGCGGGATCGTCGGAAGGATTGCCGTGGCCATCGAGCACCCATTGTCCCGGCAGCTTGCGGCCTTCCTTGTTGAGCCGGCCGGTCAGGCCGTGCGTCGTGATCGACATCGATACGTCGATCATCACGGGATCGCCCTTGGTCGGCCAGGCCGCCGCGATCGGGTTCGGCCTATGCGTGCCGGTGCCGCGCCCGCCATGCGGCACCACGCCGCCGACTTCTGGACCCGAGGAAATCAGCATCACCATCATGCCCTGATCGGTCACGCGCTTGAGATACGCGGCGAGGCAGGCGATATGGTGGCTGCGCCGGATAACCACCGTGCAAGTCCCCATTTTCTTCGCGCGTTCCAGCGCGAGATCGATCGCCTTCGCAGTCAGCCACACGCCTGGCAGGCGCATGCCGTCCCAGGTCACGGCCGCCGGAAAGTCCGCGATCACGCGCGGCGATCCCGACTTTGTCATGCCGCCTTTTTCCAGTTCGTTCAGATAAGGCGCGAGCAACTGCAGGCCGTGCGTCGTATGCCCGAGCAAGTCGCCCTCGACCAGGATCTCCGCAACGACTTTGGATTTCGACGGCTCGAGGCCTGCCTTGTCGAGAAGGTTTGTTGCGAAGCGCACGAGGTCGTCGGCGCGGTATCGTGGTGTATTTGGCATAAGGTCAAGATCTCAACTTACACCCAACACAGAGGCACAGAGGACACAGAGAGCACAGAGAGCACAGAGGAAACCGAAACAAAGAATACTGGAAGGTGTTCTCGCGGAAATTTAGGCACGGTGGTCGCATCGATATTAACCTCACGTCAACACAACTGCGGCCCTTTCACTCCCCTTGTTTTTCTCTGTGCCCTCTGTGTCCTCTGTGCCTCTG
>JANXPQ010000171.1 GCA_025357235.1 Betaproteobacteria bacterium | reverse complement strand
TCGAGCATGTGGTCGAAAAATCCAACGCCCGTCGCGAGTTTGGACTTGCCGCTTCCATCGAGATTGAGACGAACCTCGATCTGCGTTTCGAGGGTATTGCGGGTGACTTGGGCTTGGCGCATGGGAAAACGTTCTGAAAATTGGCCTTATCCTAACTCAATTGGGGATGCCCCGACGATGACGATTCGGCTGCCGACTCGCTGAGAATTTCGCGCAGGGATGCGATCAGGGCATCGCACTGCGCGTCCGTTCCGATCGAAATGCGCAGGTAAGGCGCAATTCGGGCAGGATTCTGAAAATTTCTCACGACGATGCCGCGTTCCCGCAATTGCGCCGCCAGCTCCGCACCAGCGCGCCGTGGATGGCGGACAAACACGAAGTTCGCCGTCGAGGGGGTGACCTCGAAATCCAGATTCAGGAGCCCGGCCACCAGCCGGCGGCGGCTATCGATGACCTTGCGCCAGGTATCCTCGAAATAGGCCTGATCCTCCATTGCTGCCACGGCGCCCGCCTGGGCAAAGCGATTCAGGGGATAGGAATTGAAGCTGTCCTTGACCCGGTTCAGCGCTTCTATGAGGTCCGGATGGCCGATCGCATAACCCACGCGAAGACCGGCGAGCGAGCGCGACTTGGACAGAGTCTGGGTCACCAGCAGGTTGGGATAACGCGATATCAGCGGCACGGCGGATACTCCGCCGAAATTTACATAAGCCTCATCGATCACCACAACGGAGCCGGCGCTTCGCTGAATTAGCCTCTCAATTTCCGGCTGTGCCAGAAGGCGCGCCGTCGGGGCATTCGGATTGGGGAAAATGATCCCGCCATTTGGCTTCAGGTAATCGTCGATGTCGATCTCGAACGAACCGGTCAGCGGTAGCTGCTGGTACTCGATGCCATACAGGCGGCAATAGACCGGATAGAAACTGTAGGTGATGTCCGGAAACAGCACCGGGGCATCGTGCTTGAGTAATGCCTGAAAGGTGTGCGCCAGGACTTCGTCGGAACCATTGCCGACGAATACGTTTGTCGCCGTCACTTCATGGCGCATGGCAATGGCCTGCCGCAGCCGTTCGCTGACGGGATCGGGATACAGCCGCAGGGAATCCCCCACTTCAGCCCGCAGCGCTTCCAGCACCCTCGGGCTGGGACCGTATGGGTTCTCGTTAGTATTGAGCTTGACCAGGTTGGGCAGCTTGGGCTGCTCTCCGGGAACATAGGGGGTAAGGCCGTGAACCACGGCGCTCCAATAGCGGCTCATCGATGGATCCGATACTGGGCCGATTTTGCGTGGGCAGGCAGCCCCTCGCCGCCGGCCAGTTCGGCCGCGATTAGTCCAAGCTTGCGCGCGCCTTCGGGCGATACTTCGATCAGGCTGGTGCGCTTCTGGAAATCATAGACCCCGAGGGGAGAGGAGAACCGCGCCGTGCGCGAAGTCGGCAACACATGGTTCGGACCCGCGCAATAGTCACCCAAAGCTTCGGATGTATAGCGGCCCAGGAACACTGCTCCGGCATGGCGAATTTTCTCCGCCCAGCGCTGCGGTTCTTCGACTGACAGCTCCAAGTGCTCGGGCGCAATGCTGTTGGCGATCGCACAGGCCTCCTCCAGGTCGCGGGTTTCAATCAATGCACCACGCCCGTCCAGCGAAGCCTTGATCACGTTTGCCCGTGGCATGTCCTTCAGCTGGCGCTCGATACTGGCGGCAACTTTTGCGATGAATCCGGCATCCGGGCAAAGCAGAATCGCCTGCGCCATTTCATCGTGCTCGGCCTGCGAAAAAAGGTCCATTGCAATCCAGTCCGGATCGGTTCCGCCATCGCAGATCACCAGTATCTCGGAAGGACCGGCCACCATGTCGATCCCCACCACACCAAATACGCGCCGTTTCGCAGCAGCGACATAAGCATTGCCGGGGCCGACGATCTTATCCACTTGTGGAATAGTTTGAGTGCCGTAAGCGAGCGCCGCCACAGCCTGCGCGCCACCGATGGTAAATACCCGGTCGACCCCCGCGATACTAGCCGCGGCCAGTACCAGATCATTGCGTTCGCCGTGTGGAGTCGGCACGACCATGATGATTTCGGACACGCCTGCGACTTTTGCGGGAAGCGTGTTCATCAAAACGGTGGACGGATAAGCCGCCTTTCCACCGGGCACGTACACACCGACGCGATCCAGGGAAGTGACTTTCTGCCCGAGCGTGGTGCCATCTACTTCGGTGTATTGCCAGGAAACAAGCGGCTGGCGTTCGTGATAGCTGCGGATACGGGCAGCCGCCTGTTCGAGCGCGCCACGCCGCGCCGCAGGCAGCCCAGCGAGCGCCCGATCGAGATCCTTCCTGGGAATTTCGAGTGAAGCAAGCGAGCTTGCCCCGAGTTGGTCGAATTTGTTCGTGTATTCGAGAACCGCCTCGTCGCCGCGCGTGCGCACGTCCCGTAGAATGGCTTCGACGGTGCTTTCGATGCGTTCATCCTGCGAGCTTTCGAAAGCCAGCAGCTTCGCGAGCTTCGCCTCGAATCCCGCTTCGCGGGTGGAGTACCGCGCTATCCCGCTCATGCCCGTTCCTTCAATGCGGCGGCTCGAAAAGCGTCGATCACCGGCCGAATCTCCGACCGTTTGAGCTTGAGAGCCGCCTGGTTGACGATCAGCCGGGCGCTGATCGGCATGATCTCCTCGACCGCCTTCAGGTGGTTTGCCCGCAACGTATTGCCGCTAGAGACCAAGTCGACGATGGCATCGGCTAATCCGACGAGGGGCGCAAGCTCCATGGAGCCGTAGAGCTTGATCAGGTCGACATGCACGCCTTTTGCCGCGAAGTGCACGCGCGCCGTCTTGAGATATTTGGTCGCAACACGCAGCCGCGCACCACGCCGCACGGCAGCTTCGTAGTCAAACTGCTCGGGCACCGCCACCATCATGCGGCACTTCGCAATGTCGAGATCGAGGGGCTGGTAGAGCCCCGTGCCGCCGTGTTCGAGCAACACGTCCTTGCCGGCAATGCCCAAGTCGGCGGCGCCGTACTGTACATAGGTAGGCACATCGGAAGCCCGCACGATGATGACGCTCACGTCGCCGCGGTTGGTGGGAATGATGAGCTTGCGCGAGATCTCCGGATCTTCGGATGCGACGATACCCGCTGCCTTCAGCAGCGGCGCGGTCTCTTCGAATATGCGCCCTTTCGACAGGGCGATTCTGATGCTCATGTGCGTCAATATTCCGCGTGCCGTTAGTGAGTGCGCCTGATGCGGGCACCCAGTTGACTCAATTTTTCCTCGATACATTCATAGCCGCGGTCGAGATGGTAGACGCGGTCCACCAGCGTTTCGCCCTTGGCAACCAGTCCGGCGAGTACAAGGCTCGCGGACGCGCGTAGGTCGGTGGCCATGACAGTCGCGCCCTGCAGGGAATTTACCCCCTGCACGATTGCCGTATTGCCTTCCACTTCGATGTTGGCTCCCAGGCGCCGCAGCTCCTGCACGTGCATGAAACGATTTTCGAAAATCGTTTCAGTCACCACCGCCGTGCCCTCCGCCACGCTGTTGAGCGCCATGAATTGCGCCTGCATATCAGTCGGAAAAGCAGGGTAGGGCGCAGTACGAAGGCTCACGGACTTGAGGCTCCCATTGGTCGCCAGCCGTATCCAGTCGTCGCCGTGCTCGACGTGCGCACCGGCTTCCTGCAGCTTGCCGATAACAGCGTCCAGAATATTCGCGCGCGTGCCCTTGAGCTTGATTTCACCCCCGGTCGCCGCCGCGGCACAAAGAAATGTGCCGATTTCGATCCGGTCCGGCATGACCCGATGCGCTGCGCCGTGCAGCTCCTGTACACCCTCGATCGTTATTACATCGCTGCCCGCACCCTTGATACGGGCACCCATCGCATTCAGGCACTCGGCCAGGTCGATGACTTCGGGCTCGCGTGCCGCATTTTCGAGCACCGTCACGCCATCTGCCAGTGCTGCAGCCATCATCAGATTTTCGGTTCCGGTTACCGTCACCAGATCCAGGACGATATGCGTGCCCTTGAGCCGCCCGGCGCGAGCCAGGATGTAGCCCTGCTCGATATCGATCTGGGCCCCCATCGCCTGCAGTCCCTTGATATGCAGGTCAACAGGCCGCTGGCCGATCGCGCAGCCGCCCGGCAACGACACCCGCGCTTCACCGAAACGCGCAATCATGGGGCCGAGCACCAGTATCGACGCACGCATGGTTTTTACCAGTTCATAGGGCGCCGACAGGTTATGCAGCTTCGCCGCCGTCAGTCCTACCCCCAATTTCTCATCGAGCGAGACCTCAACGCCCATCTGCGCGAGCAGGTTCAGCGTGGTTGTCACATCGCGCAGATGGGGGACGTTTTGCAGCCTCAGCGTTCCAGGCGTAAGGAGCGCGGCGCAAAGTATCGGCAGGGCCGCATTCTTGGCGCCGGAAATGCGCACTTCCCCGGTCAGCGGCACGCCGCCCTGGATGACTAATTTATCCACTTGGCGTACGGGCTAGCGAACGGCCCAGTCTTCCGGCGTAAAGGTTTTCATCGACAGCGCGTGAATTTCCTCGCGCATTCGGTCCCCGAGCGCCCGGTAGACGACCTGATGCTGCTGGACCCGCGACTTGCCCCGGAACTCGGAGCTGACGATCACG
>JANXPQ010000164.1 GCA_025357235.1 Betaproteobacteria bacterium | reverse complement strand
TGAGGATGACCAGGGTATGCGTTCGGCCCACCGCCCTATCGCCCCTTCATGCCGCAGGATCGCAGCGGACCAGTGCGCCGTTTTTCGCACTCGCCAACAACGCATCGATCAGCCGATGCACGCGCAACGCCTCTTCGCCGTTGACGCGCGGCTCGCGGCCCGTGTCGAGGGCATCGAGAAAATCCCGCCAGACGCTGCGATGATAGTCATGGGGAAAGGCCATCGGATCGGCGCCGGTGCCACCGGACGAGCCATCGGCGGAAAAGGATTCGGTGCGGCCGTCCTGCCACCTCATCTCGAATGCCGTGCCAAGCAGCGTCGCGGTTCCCCGCGTTCCGATCAATTCGATGCGTTCCGCCGTTCCCGGATAGGCGGCTGTGGTCGCTTCGATAACACCGTAAGCCCCGGTGCGCCAGCGTACCGCGGCACAGACGATGTCCTCGCTCTCCATGACATGCACCGGTGTCGTTGCGGCAAAGCCCATGACTTCGGAGGGATCGCCGGCGAGCGACAGCAAGACATCCAGCGTATGGATCGCCTGCGTGATCAACACCCCGCCGCCGTCCCGTGCGTGCGTGCCGCGTCCGGGCTCGTCGTAGTAACTCTGCGGCCGCCAGAGCCGGATGCTGGCCGACGCGCTCACCGGCGTACCGAGTTCGCCGTTGCGCATGAGTTCGGCCAGACGCTCCACCGCGGGCTTGTGCCGATGCTGCAGGACGATGCCGAGCGTGACGCCGGCTGCGCGACAGTCGAGCACCATTTCCTCCGCCCGGGCAGTGGTAATTTCCAGCGGCTTTTCGAGCAGCACGTGCTTGCCCGCAACAGCGCAGCGCTTGACGATTTCCAGATGCGTATTCGGCGGCGTCAACACGGCGACGGCATCGATCGACGCATCGTCGAGAATGGTTTCCAGTCTGTCGCATTGGGGGAAGGGAAATCTTTGCGCGAACTGCGCATGCCGCCCCGCGCTCGGACTATAAGCGTAGGCCACATCCACCCGATCCGCGAGATCGAGTGCGCTCTTTGCGTGCGGAACAACGGCCATGCCGAGCCCGACGATGGCAATGCGCGTCTTCTTCATTTCGGCAACCTCTGTTCAGTCATGTCGCAGCCTCGCGAGCCGTGTTGCTTGCTCCGCATTGACGGCCCCCCTCGGGGCGCGACCCTTGAGAATGTCCGCAACCTGCGTCACGGTCTCCAACGCCTGGTGCTCGGTCGCCTGCGGCGTGAGCCCGCCGATGTGCGGCGTGGCGATCACCTTCGGGTGGCGCGCGAGCACGAGCGATGGCATTTGATCGTTGGCGCGCCCGACATCCATCGCGCAGCCGGCGAGCCGATCGGAATCCAGCGCGCGCAGCAGCGCCGCTTCGTCCACCAGGTTGCCGCGCGAAGCATTGACGAAGAAGGTGCCTGCCTTCATTTGCGCGAAAGCCTGTTCGTTCATCAGATTCTCGGTCTCTTCGGTTGCGAGTGCCAGACAGGCGACGAAATCCGATTCGGCCAGCAGTTGCGGCAACTCGACGTGAGCCAGCGCAGCGTTCGCAACCTTCGCGTAAGGATCGCTCACAAGGACACGCATGCCGAATGCCACGCCCAGAGTGCACAGGTAGCGCCCGATCTGGCCGTAGCCGATCACGCCGAGCGTCGCACCCTTCAACTGCCGCCCCATGGCCGACGCCGGCACTTTGCCGGCATGGTAGTCCTCCGTCGAGAGGCTGATCCTGCGCCCCAGGTCGATCATCGCCCCCAGCACCCATTCGGCGGTAGCCGGGATGAAGCCCGCGCTCGCCTGCGTCACCAGAACGCCGTGGTCGGAGGCTGCCACGACATTGACGTTGCGGATATCGACGGCGCAGCGGCAGAACGCGACCAGTCCCGGCAGGCTGGCGAACAGCTCCACATCGCCCGGAACATGGCGATGGGTGACGATGATCTCGCACCCGCGCGCCGCGGCGATCAGTTCGGCAGTGCTCAGTTCCCGTTCCAAGGGATTGCGGCGCACCTCTGCCAATGCCTCGAGTCCGGCGAGCGCCTGGTCGCTGTAATAGTTTTCCCGGACTTGCGGCGGATGCGTGAGCAGGATGGTGGCCAAGATTACTCGCTAGGCAGTCGGAAATCCGAACAATTCGGCGGGATTGTCGGCGAGAATCTTCCGGCGCGTGGCATCGTCCGGCGCCCAGTCCAGCAGCAGATCGAGCAGATCGGCGTCGTCCGGCTTGCTGTCTGCGGGTGCGGACGGATGCGGCCAATTGCTCGCCCAGATGATTCTGTCCGGCGCATGCCCGATCAGGGCTTTCGCCAGGCGGGCGACGTCTTCGTATTTCGGCGCACCAGTCTTCGATGTTTCGTAATACGCGGCGAGCTTGACCCAGCAGCGGCCGGTATCGAGAAGGCGCAGCAGCGACCTGAACGCTTCATGTTCAGGCGCGATCGGCTCGAGGAATTTGCCGACATGGTCGATGACGAATTTTCCCGGCAGGCGTTTGATCTGCGCTTCGTACTCCGGCAGATCGCGGCCGTCGAGCTGGATGTTCGCGTACCAGCCGAAAGGATGCACGCGTGCCATGACGGCATCCATCGCATCCAGGTTCACGGCACCGCCCGGAAGATTGAAGATGCGCTGTCCGCAGATGCCGGCCCTGGTCAGCCGTTCGATTTCCGCATCGGCAACACCGGCCTTCACCACCGCCACGCCTTTCGCCCCTTCGCCCAGTACCTTCATCGCAGCGAGCGTCACCCGGTTGTCGTCCTGATAGGCGTTGGCCTGCACCACGACCACGCGCGACATGCCGAGGCGCTTTTGCAGCTCGCGATACATCGGCACGGAGTAATGTCCGGGCAGTGGCGGGCCGCCGGGAGCGGATGGAATCGAGGTATCGTAGAAATGCATGTGCGTGTCGCACATGCCCGGCGGGGCAATCAGTTTCGGGCGCCGCTGGTTCATTTCTTCTTTTTTTGTTTTGTCGATTTTTTCAGCTTCGGCGCTCCTTTTACAGCGGCCTTTGCCGACTTTCGCACTGTGCCGGATTTCGGAGACTTCCTGATGGCGGTCTTGCGGCTCGGATCCCCGCCGTATTCGGCCAGCACGAACGTGCCGCCCTGGAACATTTCGGTGCGCGGATCGCCCGGTTTTTCTTTCGCCAGCACTTCGGCGGCGTAGATCTCGGCATCGTCCTGCGGCAGGTAGCCGAGCCGGCGGGCATTCGAATTGTCGTACCAGCTGCGCCGGTTGTCGGACACGCCATAGACGATCTCGAAACTGATATTCGGATTCTCGATGCCCACCGAGACCAGGCGCGCGAGATCGCGCGGACTGATCCAGATCGACAGGCGCCGCTTGTCCGGCGGCGTCGCATTGACGTTGCCGATGCGCATGCAGAACACCTCCAGGCCGTACTTGTCGGCATAGAGGCTGCCGATCTGTTCGCCAAACACTTTCGAGACGCCGTAGCGGCTGTCCGGCTTCGGATAGACGCGGTGGTCGATCTTTTCGTCGCGTTTGTAAAAGCCCGCGGCGTGATTGCTCGAGGCGAACAGCACGCGCTTCACGCCGTTCCTGCGCGCGGCCTCGAACACGTTGTAGCAGCCGACGATATTGGCCTGCAGGATGCTCTCCCACGGCCCCTCGGCCGAGAAGCCACCGAGGTGCACGATTGCACTGGCGCCCTTGGTCACGCGCAGCATATCGGCCATTTTTGCGACATCGCCGCGCACGGATTTCTCTCCCGGCACGAGGTCCTCGATGGGTACGATGTCCGACAGCTGCAGGTTGTACCTGCCGGCAAGCTCGCGGCGCAGATGGCCGCCGACATTGCCGGCCGCACCGGTGATCAGAATGGTTTTCATGCGTTGCATCCTTTCCTTCAAACAAAACGGCCCGCAGGAAGTCCTGCGGGCCGGCCTATCGAGTCGATCTGCAGTGCCTTACCTGAACAGCACGAGCGCTTTCGTCACCGTCGTCCACACCCCCCAGGCCAGCGGAATACCGACGAACAGCCAGAACAACACCACGAGCACCTGATTGCTGCCCGCCCCGCTCACTGCAGCCGCATCCCCGCCAACCGCCGTCTTCGCCGCGGCATCATGCGCAAGCTTGCGCTCGGCTTCGAGTTCGGCATCGGTCATGAACCATTTCGCGCTCACCGGGCGCACCAGCAGGTTGCAGATGAAGCCCCCTACGAGCAGCGCCGCCAGGATATACATCGTCGTGTCGTATGCCGCGCTCTTGGGCACGCCATGATGAATCTGGTAATCGTTGATGTAGTTCACGATCACCGGACCGAGCACGCCGGCGGTGGACCACGCGGTCAGCAACCGGCCGTGGATCGCGCCCACCATCTGCGTGCCGAACATGTCGGCGAGATAAGCCGGAATGGTCGCGAAGCCGCCGCCATACATGGTCAGGATGATGCAGAAGAAACCGACGAACACCGCCATGTGGCCTGCATGCCCCGCCCATGGCGCGGACGCGTACAGGATGAAACCCAGCACGAAGAACGTGAAGTAAGTCGCCTTGCGTCCGATGTAGTCGGACAACGAGGCCCAGATGAATCGCCCCGCGATATTGAACAGGCTCAGCAGCCCGGTGAACGCGGCGGCAATGACCGCAATCTGGCCGAGCTGCTCCTTGCTGAGCGTGTCGAATTTGAGGTCCAGCCCGATCAACTGGCCGCCGAAGATTTCCTGCAGCATCGGCGACGCCATCCCGATCACGCCGATACCCGCCGACACATTCAGCATGAGGATGCCCCACAGCAACCAGAACTGCGGCGTCTTGTGCGCGTTCTTCAGGTGCACGTGCCGCGTCGTGATCATCGCGTTGGCTGCCGCGTTCGCCGGCGGCGTCCAGCCCGAGGGCTTCCATCCTGTCGGCGGAACGCGATAGGCCAGTGCGCCGATCATCATGAATACGAAATAGATTGCCGCCATGGTCAGGAAGGTTTCCCAGACGCCGACGGAAGCCGGTGTGGCGTAGTACTTCATCAGCATCGCCGCGAGGGGCGAACCAATCATCGCGCCGCCGCCGAAACCCATGATCGCCATGCCGGTGGCCATGCCGCGCCGGTCGGGGAACCATTTGATGAGGGTGGACACCGGCGAGATGTAGCCCAGGCCCAGCCCGACGCCGCCGATGACGCCGGATCCCAGCCACATCAGCCACAACTGATGGGTGAAGACGCCGATGGCAGACAGAACCAATCCCCCGCACCAGCACACCGCGGAGACCACCCCCGCCTTGCGGGGACCCGCGTGCTCGAGCCATCCCCCCCAAAGCGCCGCACTGGAACCAAGGAAGACGAAGAACAACGTAAACATCCAGCCCAGGATCGGTTTGTCCCAATCGCAGGTCGTGGTGAACAACATCGAGATCCAGCTCATGTCAGCCGGGCATTCGATGGATTTGCTTATGCCCAGCGCCCGGGTCAGCGGCAGCCAGAACACGGAAAAGCCATAGGCCATGCCGATACAGAGGTGAATGCACAGTGCCGCGGGCGGTACCAGCCATCGATTGAACGTTGGTCCCGCGATGGTGCGTTCCTTATCCAGAAATCCGGCCATGGTGCGGCTCCTCTTCGTTATTTTTCAGTCCGGGGCGTTGTACCCTGGATCTGTCCGGCGCCAGCGCTGCTGGCGAATAATACCGCAATCCATCTCCGGTCCAATACCCGGCAGTCATCAGCAGGAACGATGCTAACCTTCCGATTCGTAATAATTTTGTGCAGTCCCGGCATTGGCACTCTTGTTCATAAGCACTGCGAAGCGGACTTGTCCCCTCAGCCCTCGACACTTATGGGCGTAGCCCGGAATCCAGCGAAGTCGGGCAGTACCCGGCCCTCCGGCGCGGCGGCGCCGGTCACTGGCGTCGTTCTCGCCGGCGGCCTCGGCCGCCGCATGGGCAACATCGACAAGGGATTACAGCTGCTGGAAGGTCGTCCGCTCATAAGCTGGGTGCTGCAACGCCTGGCCCCGCAGGTCGGCGAGGTGCTGATCAATGCCAACCGGAATCGCGAGTCGTACGCAACGTTCGGTCATCGCGTCATCGAAGACCGCATCGGCGGATTCGCCGGACCGCTGGCGGGGATGCATGCCGGTTTGGCGGCAGCGAAATACGAACTGGTCGCCTTCGTGCCCTGCGATACGCCGTTTCTGCCGGAAGACCTGATTTCGCGGCTGCTCGCACCACTGAGCGACGAGCACGTGGACATGAGCGTGACCAATACCGGAACGCAGGTGCATCCCGTGATTTGCATTGCACGCCGGCACCTGCTGCCACACCTCGCGGCATTCCTCGACGCTGGCGGACGCAAGGTCGATGCGTGGCATGCGACGCTGAAGGTTACGCAAGTGTCGTTCGACGATCAGCCCCGCGCCTTCAGCAATATCAATACCGTCGAGGAATTGCGGGCGATCGAGCGCGACGCCGAGTCTTAACTCGCCGCTTCGCGCAAGTAGCGCATATAGAAGCGGACAAACTCGCGGTAGTTGTCGATGCCGATGCGTTCGTTGACGCCGTGGTAACGCTTCAAGTCCTCGCTCCGCAGCCGTGCTGGCAGGAAACGGAACAGGTTGTCCGAGATCGCGATGAAGTGACGGGTATCGGTTGCGCCGAGCACAAGCGACGGCGCCACTATCGCATCCTGGAATGTCGCTTTCACGGCACGATGCAATTTGCGGAACGCATCGCTGTCGGTGCCCGATACCGGCGACGGCTCACTGCGCGAGCTGCCGGTTGCCGCAATCCTGACGCGCGCATCGGCCACGATCGCAATGACGCGCCTGATCGCCTCGTCGCTGCTCATTCCCGGCAGCAGCCGGAGGTTGACCACGCCGCGCGCGCGCATCGGCAATACGTTCTCCTTGACGCTGCCTTCGAGCATGGTGGGCGCGATCGTCGTGCGCAGCATCGCGTTGGTCGACGGCGCCTTCGCCATCTGCCATTTCACCAGCGGCGCGAACAGCCACAAGTTGGAAAACAGGACCCGCCTGAGCCAGCCCTGCTCCGGGCCGAGAAACGCAAACTGGCTACGGACCGGATCGCAAATCGTGGCGGCGAACTGGCTGTCTTCGAGGCGCGCAATGGCCGCGCCCAGGATGCCGACCGCAGTATGCGGGGGCGGCATCGAGGAGTGACCGCCTTCGGCTTCGACCACGAGTTCAAGGCTCAGATAGCCCTTCTCGGCGATGCCGATCAGCGCAACCGGCTTGTCGAAGCCGGGAACGATGCCCTCGGTCACGACCTGTCCCTCGTCGAGCACCGATTCGAGCCGTATGCCTTGCGCCGACAACCATTCCGCGACTTTCGCCGATCCTTGCCGGCCACCGATCTCCTCGTCATGGCCGAACGCGAAATAGAGGGTCCGCTTCGGCCGGAAACCTTGCGCGAGCAGGGCTTCGACCGCTTCGTGCAACGCCATCACGGCGCCTTTGTCGTCCAGTGTGCCCCGGCCCCAGATGAAGCCTCCGGCCACGACGCCGCCGAACGGTGGCTGCAGCCATTTGTCCGCGCTGGCCGGATCGACGGGCACCACATCCTGATGCGCCATGACCAGGATTGGCTTGAGTGAAGCGTCCGTGCCGGACCATTGGTAAATCAGGCTGTAGCCGTTGATACGCTCGCGCCGGAGTGCGGACTGCATGCGCGGGAAACTGCGAGCAAGGAAGGCGTGGAAGCCTTCGAACTCGCTGCGCGGAAATTTCGCTGGATCCTGATGGGAGAGGGTCTGGAATCGCACCGCCTGCGCCAGACGTTGCACGGCTGCCTCGGCATCGGGCACCGCTTCATCGTTGCGCGGGACATCGATCTGCCGGCTGTCAAAGCGCGCCGCATTGAACGAGAGGATGGCTGCCAGAACGGCCGCCGCCATCACTGCACGAGTCCATTTCCTCATTCTGCCTCCGGAGTGGCGCCGGCGGAAGAACTCAGCGCTTGTCGGGGGAATACGCCGTAGGGGCGCGCGAGGGCTGCAACAACTGGAAAAATACCTCGTCCTGCTTGACCATGCCGAGTTCGGAGCGGGCCCGCTCTTCGATGGCGTCGTAACCCTGCTTCAGGTCGAGCACTTCGGCGTCCAGCATCGCGTTGCGCGCCGCCAGCTTCACGTTGGTGTCGCGCTGCGCCTCGACCTGGCGGTCAAGCTCGTGCACGCGCAGCAGCCCGCCCTTGCCAAACCAGAGCGGGTTCTGGATCAGCGCAATCAACAGCACGAGGGCGAGGCCGAGGAAGCGCATTGCGTCAGCCGCGGTTCAATTGGTAGAACGCATCGCGTCCGGCGTAACTTGCCGAATCGCCGAGGTCCTCCTCGATGCGCAGCAACTGATTGTACTTTGCCAGGCGGTCGGAGCGCGACAACGATCCGGTCTTGATCTGCAGCGCGTTCGTGCCGACGGCGAGATCGGCAATGAACGTGTCCTCGGTTTCGCCCGAGCGATGCGACACCACCGCAGTATAGCCGGCGCG
>JANXPQ010000117.1 GCA_025357235.1 Betaproteobacteria bacterium | reverse complement strand
GTACCTGGCCGTCTTGCCGCAATTGAGGCAGGCCGCTTAAGATGAAGCCCCCGGTGCAATCCGATCTCTGTACCTTTTACAATCGACCCGCAGTCCACTTATAAATCGGGGAATACTGTTCAAACAAACGGAGCCACTTCTATGGCGTGTATAGAACTCTTTCGAGCCGAAAAACTACCAGTGCTTCAGAACAGGGTGTTCTTTACCCAGGCGACCGCGCTTGCATGCACAAAGGGCGATATCGTATTGGTGCAAGATACTGAAACGGGGCTCGTGTTCAACTCCGCATTCGACCCAAAGTTACTGGGATACGATGTCGACTATCAAAACGAGCAGGCCTGCTCAGGTATTTTTCAAAAACATCTCGAAGATATTACGGCCATCCTCCAGCCGTATATGCAGGGGCTATCGCTCATCGAAGTCGGCTGCGGCAAGGGTTATTTTCTGGAGCATCTGAAGCGATCCGGCTACCAGGTGGTGGGTATCGACCCCGCTTACGAAGGCCCCAATCCTGACGTGATCAAGGCTCGCTTCGAGCCCAGCCTTGGTATATCTGCGGAAGGTGTAGTACTGCGACATGTCCTCGAACATGTTCCGGATCCGGTCGATTTTCTTGCCGATATTGCCCGCGCGAATCGTGGAAAAGGGCTTATCTACATCGAGGTCCCGTGCCTTAACTGGATATTCCGCCATCACGCCTGGTTCGACATTTACTATGAGCACGTAAATTACTTCCGGCTGGATGATTTTTATCGCATGTTCGGGACAGTTCACGTGGCCGGCCATGTTTTTGGTGGACAGTACCTTTATGTTGTAGCCGATCTCGCCACGCTGCGTCAGCCTAATGTTGGGGGAGATGCAGCGGTCAATTTTCCGAGAGATTTTCTTGCCGGCCTTCACCGTTTTGCGAATTTACCGAAGGCGGAGAAACGCAGAGCAATCTGGGGAGGGGCATCAAAGGGAGTGATCTTCGCCATCTATATGAGACGAGCCGGAATCGATGTGGACATAGTTATTGACATTAATCCGGCCAAGCAGGGGACATTTCTTGCGGATACCGGTCTGCAAGTCTCGTCCCCGACCGATGCGCTGCAGTCTCTAAGACCAGGCGACGATATATTCATTATGAACTCGAATTATCTCGACGAAATTGTTACCCAATCCGGTGATCGGTTTAATTATCTGACGGTGGATCGCAATGAGTTTTGACAAGGAAGTCCAGGAGCGAATTGCAGCGAACGGCACCAGCGAAGAACTAAAGGCAAGGGCTCGTGCTTTCATGAGCGCATCTCTGGCGCCGAAATATTCATACAATTTTTCCTGGTTAGGTCGACCGATAATTCAGTATCCGCAGGATGTGATTGCCATGCAGGAGATCATCTGGCAGGTGCAGCCCGATCTCATTATCGAGACGGGCATTGCCCATGGCGGCTCGTTAATTTTCTCCGCGTCGATGCTTGAGTTAGTTGCCGCCTGCGGTGGCCCGCAAGATTCCGAGGTATTGGGCGTCGATATCGAAATCCGCACGCACAATCGCAAGGCCATCGAAGAACACCCCATGCGTAAGCGCATTAGCATGATCGAAGGCTCCAGTATCGCTCCGCAGGTCATTGCGCAAGTCCGTGAAAGAGCCAGTGGCCGGCAGCGCGTTCTCGTTTCCCTCGATTCCAACCATACCCATGAGCACGTACTGGCCGAACTCAACGCGTACGCCTCGTTGACCACTGTTGGCAGCTATTGCGTGGTGTTCGATACGATAGTCGAGGACATGCCAGCCCTGGCCGGTGATCGTCCTTGGCGTCCGGGCAACAATCCCAAGACTGCCGTGCGGGAATACTTGAAATCTCATCCAGAGTTCGAGATCGACAAGAGCGTCGGGGACAAATTGCTTATCACTGTTGCGCCTGATGGATACTTAAAGCGGGTCCGAG
Source organism: Betaproteobacteria bacterium (assembly GCA_025357235.1). Lineage (GTDB taxonomy): Bacteria > Pseudomonadota > Gammaproteobacteria > Burkholderiales > JACQAP01 > JACQAP01. The sequence goes on along the minus strand of JANXPQ010000117.1, from coordinate 2,728 downwards.
AAACCTAACAGGGGTGGATCGACCGACAGACTATGACCAAGCTTAGGCGCAATCTTGTTGCGAACTACCTTGGCCAAGGCTGGGCTGCAGTTATGGGATTGGCATTTATCCCGCTATACATCCGGTACCTTGGGATTGAAGCCTACGGCCTCATCGGCCTTTTTGCTGTATTGCAGGCTTGGTTAGCGCTGCTCGACATGGGCATGACACCGACCCTCAGTCGGGAAATGTCGCGATTTACTGCTGGCGCGCATACAGTTCAATCAATCCGCGATCTTCTGCGTAGCATGGAAGTGGTATGTCTCAGTGTCGCCACTCTCATAAGTTTAGCGGTCTGGTTGGGCTCAACATGGCTGGCGTCAGATTGGCTACGTCCAGGAGACCTACCTGTTATCACAGTGGCCCACGCTATTGCGCTGATGGGCGCAGTAATAGCACTTCGGTTAGTCGAGGCGTTCTATCGTGGCGCCATCTTTGGTTTGCAAAGGCAAGTACTTTTTAATGTCATAAATGCATCTCTGGCGACTCTGCGCGGACTGGGTGCAGTTGTAGTGCTGATACTCGTTTCGTCTACCATTGAAGCATTCTTTCTTTGGCAGGGAGTGTTATCACTATTAAGCGTGACAATTTATAGCGCTGTGGTTTACCGCGCCCTGCCACCTCTAGCTAGGAAGGCCCGTTTTTCACGTCACGCACTAGGACGTGTTTGGCGGTTTGCCGCAGGCGCGATAGCGACCACGTTCCTCGCGCTATTACTTACTCAGGTGGACAAATTGCTTCTCTCTCGTCTGTTGGATCTCAGATCCTTCGGCTACTATGCCTTGGCTGGCGTGGTAGCCGGCGCCTTGTACTACTTCACAGGCCCCATAACCCAAGCTTACTATCCACGTTTGACAGAGCTTGTTACCCGTGGGGACGAGTTGGGGATGACTGTCGCGTACCACAGAGGTGCGCAGATGGTCAGCGTTCTGGTCGGTTCCGCGGCAATGATGCTGCTCCTATTCGGCGAGCAGTTGGTGGCTTTGTGGACGGGCGACCCCTCTCTTGCCGCCAAAATTTCGTGCCTGGTGACGTTGCTAGCCTTGGGAACATTGCTCAATACTTTGATGCACATGCCCTATATGCTTCAACTTGCCAATGGCTGGTCCAGTTTCGCCGCGAAGGTGAATGTTGTGGCTGTTGCTGTATTGGCACCCGGTATCCTGTGGGCAACCCCTCGTTACGGAGCCGTCGGCGCCGCGTGGGTATGGGTGGTGCTAAACGGGGGTTACATAGTCATCGCCATACACTTCATGCACCGCCGTCTGCTACCCAATGAAAAATGGAACTGGTACGGCAAGGATCTCGGCTTGCCTCTCGCAGCCGCAGCTCTTGTCGCCGGACTTTTCCGTTATTTCCAACCGGAAATGCTCTCCAAGCTAGCGGAATTGCTATGGCTTATTTCCGTGGGGCTCATTACTACCGCGGCCGCTACATTTGCGGCCCCGGAAATACGTAAATTAGCAGTACAACAGCTTCAGAAAGGTTAAGAGATTTATATACAAACAGTTCTCAACTGATTTGCATAATGCATGAATTTGAGAAACTGTAGAACGTGCATTTAAAAATGCCAATACATCGCAGGAAGAAAATCACAACGATCTGTTGGAGACCTCCCTCGTTTGATATTTATTTTGGGTGCACGTAATGCGTAGTACTCAAGGTTCGTCTATAGAACCCAAGTCGGAGCGAAAGTGTGATACCTAACAGCCCGATCTTTACAGTGGTTATTCCGACTATGGACCGGCCAGAGCTGTTTAAGGCCGCGCTACGAACTGTCATGTGGCAGACTTTTGAGGATTTCGAAGTCATAGTTTCAGATAACTCGACCAAAGACGAGTCGAGAAAAATGAACGTAGCCGCAGTTGAAGAATATGTGCAATGCCCTCGGCTTAAATATGTTCAACCGGATCGTTGGATGAATATGCCCGATCACTGGGAATTTGCTACACGATTTGCTGTGGGGCGCTACGTGCTGATTCTGACTGACCGGCTCGTGATGCGACCCAGTGCGCTGGAGTTTCTCCATTCTCAAATCTTGCGTTACCCGGAGGATAGCAGCGTCGTGTGCTGGATGGGGCCTTCATCGTTCAATGAACTTTCCGGCGTCCTGTCAACAACGCCTTCTCGTAGTGACACAGAAATAATCGATTCTAAGAAGCTCTTGCGCGAATATACAAAATTCTCTGAATGGCAGGTCGATGACATTTATTCCAATCGACTGCCCCGTATGCTCAACAGCTGTTATCGGTCCGATTTGGCACAAAAAATACGCGACCTATACGGTCGTTTTTTTATACCCGTTACTCCTGATTATTGTGCCGCATTTCTACAATTGGCTCACACCGATCGGATTCTTTATGTTGATCGCGCGCTTTTCCTTAGCCATGGCAACGTGAGTAACGGTCGCGACGCCCTTTTACACGGATCCAAGAGCTATGTTTCCACATTAGGCGATCTAGACGCTTTTGAAGGAACCCCTATTCAGATCGACACTGTCATCAACTTAATTGTGCGGGATTTTCTGTCAGTGAAAAAGCTCGTGGGCGATAGATTGGATGGCGTCAATTTCGATATGGTCGGCTATTACATGTTTAACTATCGCGAAATCCTGGAGATTGAGCGATTGGGTTCTCAGAGGAATTTAAAATCTCTGTACGCACTCTGGTGGAGCGGTGTGGAGAAACTG
>JANXPQ010000101.1 GCA_025357235.1 Betaproteobacteria bacterium | reverse complement strand
CGTTTCAGCAGCCAGTCGCTGAAGATCCCGCCGATGGTGTCGCCGACCACGCCGGCGAAAAATACTCCTGACGCAAAAACCGCGGAATGCTTCAGGTCCATACTGTATTTCTGCAGGAAGTACAGCGGAATCCAGCTCAGGAACAACCATAGCGTCCAGCCGTAGCAGAAATACACCAGCGTGACCGGCGCCATGCGCCGCACCAGCCTTGCCCATGGAACCGGTTGGCGCGTGCGGCCGCCGGAATAGGCGGGCAGTATCTGCAGTTCGCGTTGCGTAATGGCGGAATGATCTTTCGGATCGTCGCGAAAATAAAATACCCACGCCACGGTCCAGGCGAGGCTGACCGCGCCCAGCATGAAGAAAGATCCGCGCCAGGTCAGCGCCACCATCAGCCAGGCGACCATCGGCGGCGTGATCGCATTGCCGATGCGCGCAAAAGCGTGGGTGATGCCCTGCGCGAAGCCGCGTTGCGAGGCTATCGTCCAATGCGACATGGCCCGAGTGGCGGCAGGAAAAGTCGCACCTTCGCCGAGACCGAGCAATACCCGCGCGGCCAGCATCGAGGCAAGCCCGCCGGCGAATCCGGTCAGGATGGTGGCGCAGGCCCAGACGATGCCGCAGATGAACAAGGTGCGGCGCGCGCCGAAGCGATCGCCGAACCAGCCGCCGACGATCTGGAACACCAGGTAGGGATAGGCGAAGGCCGAGAATACGAATCCGACCTGCGTGTTGCTGAGGCCGAATTCCTGTTTGAAAGCGGCCGCCGCCGTGCTGACATTGACGCGGTCGACGTAGGTGATGAAATACATAACGCACAGCATCGCGAGGACGCCGTGGCTTGCGCTGATTTTTTTGATATTCATGTGGGTGGGCATGCTGGCCGGTCCGCGCAGTGTACCGTCAGGTAGCGCAGGACGTTTGAATGCGCCCGCACAAGTCGTGCTAAATTCGCACGGAATATGCAATGCAAGGACTCGGGAGACTATGCGATGACTGCGAAAGCCTGGATCAAACTGGAAGAAGACGCCGCGATGCGGGTCACGAATCCCGGCGTGACCCCGCTCGAAGAGATGCGCAAGCGCTCGGGACTGGAATTCCTGCGCGACATCGCTTCAGGCGCGCTGCCGCTGCCGCCGATCGGCAAGACGCTGAACTTCTTTTTGGTGGAAGCCGAGGAGGGGCGGGTCGTGTTCCAGGGGACGCCGACTTTCGACTTCTACAATCCGATCGGCACGGTTCACGGCGGCTGGGCAGCGACTCTGCTGGATTCGTGCATGGCCTGCGCGATACAGACCACGCTCAAAAAGGGTTACGGCTACACGACTGCCGAGCTCAAGGTCAATATGGTGCGGCCGATGAGCGACAAGACCGGTCCGGTGCGCGCCGAAGGCAAGGTCATCCATCCCGGCAGGCAGGTGGCCACTTCAGAAGGTCGCCTGGTCGGGCCGGACGGAAAACTCTATGCGCATGGCACGACGACCTGCGTGATCTTCGAGCTTCCAAAAAACGCGATTGGGGATTGGGTGATTGAGTAATGTAGTGACGACCTGCCGGTTCGCTGCGCCTTTCGCGTATGCGTTTTGTGAAATCGTCCCGGCCAGACCCTGCTCCTCTTGCGGCTCGACTCGCCTGGATCAGGAACACAAACCCGGCATCATGACAGCAGGAGAAAATTTACGGGACGCCCGACATACCCGTGGCGCAGTGGGTGCGTCATGCGACAATAGGGAGGCAATATTGGGTAAAGAAATCCAGGTCGGGTTCAGACTGGATTCCATAGACGGCCAACGCCATGCTGTTTGCCCGCGAGGAATGCCTGACCGGCGCCGTGGACGGCTACGTCACTGAGTCGATCCGCGAGTACGCCTTGTCCGAAGCGCTGCATAAGTTGACCGCCAGGGAGGAGACCTGAGATGCCACGCACCAGCAAGAAGGCGGCTTCGGGCGCGCCCGCGCGGGCGGTGACGAAATTGCCATCGGCTTCAATGGAAAAGGCGATCAAGCTTGGCGCCGATGCGCTAAAACGCCTGGTGGACACTGACATGCGACTCAATACGCTGCGCAGTGCCGAAGAGCTCCAAAAGTTCCTGATCAACGAAGTCACGGAACTCAGCGGCGCAAATCGCGTGCTGCTGGTGTTGAATGGCTCCAATGGCTTGCAGATCGCCGGCTCGCGTTTGCCACGGGGCGAGGATGCGGGCAAGCTGTTGAAGGCGATAACGCCCTGGCTCGAAGAAGCCCGCCGTTCACGCGAAGTGACACTACGCTACGGGCCCGAAGGCGTGCAGGCCACGGATCAGCGCTCCTGCCTCGTTGCGCCGCTGGTCGCGAAAGACGAGTTGCTGGGGCACCTCTACGCGGACATCGAAGGCGTCTCGGGCCGCTTCCATGAGGCGGAACGCGATCTGCTGGGAATGCTTGCCGCGCAAGCCGCCCTCGCGCTCGACAACCTGCGGCGGACGCAAAGGCTGGAGCACGAGATCGAGCGGCGCGTGGCCGAACGCGACGCGCGCGTCGCCGAGCTGGCTCTCATCAACAGCATCCATCGGGGCATCGCCGCGCAACTGGACTTCCAGGCCATCGTCGATCTGGTGGGCGACAAGCTGCGCGAGGTGTTCCGCACCGGCGACGCGAGCGTCCACTGGATCGACCCGAAGCTCGGCCTGGTCAAGCGGCTCTACATTTATGAGCATGGCGTGCGCCTGAATCTACCCGCGTTCCAGCACAACCCCGACGATCCGGTGGACAAGCGGCTGCGCTCGCACCAGCCCCTGGTGCTGAACACGGTTGCCGAGGCCATCGAATGGGGCATGGCCGCGATCGCCGGCACCGACCAGGCGCGCTCGATCGTCAAGGTGCCGATCTACACCGGCGACCGGCTGCTGGGCAGCATTGGCCTGAAGAATCACGAGCGCGAAAATGCCTTCGGCGAGGCCGAAGTCCGCCTGCTAAGCACGGTGGCCGCGAGCATGGGCGTGGCGCTGGAAAACGTGCGGCTGTTCAACGAGACCAGGGAAGCGCTGGAGCGGCAGACCGCGACCGCAGATGTGCTGCAGGTGATCGGCAAGTCGGTGGCCGACGCGCAGCCGGTCTTCGAAAAGATCACCGAAAGCTGCCACCGCCTCTTCAATGGCTCGCAGGTCGGAATCAATCTGGTGCGGCCTGACGAAATGATCGACTTGGCCGCCTATGTCGGCCCGGGCGAAGTGGAACTCCGGGCGATGTATCCCTTTCGCATGGATAACGAGTCAGGTACCGCGCTGGTAATTCGGCAGCGGCGCGCGATGCACTGGCCGGATGCGCTCGCGGGAGACGATGTACCGCGCGCGGTGAGGCGCGGCGCCGAACTTAGCGGTGCCCGTTCGGCCGTCTTCGCGCCGCTGGTGTGGGAGGACCGCGGCATCGGCGCCATCTTCGTGTCCAGGAGCACGGTTTCTCCATTCTCGGACCATGAGATCTCGCTGCTCAAGACCTTCGCCGATCAGGCAGCCATCGCGATCCAGAACGCCCGGATGTTCAAGGAGACGCAGGAGGCGCTTGCCCGACAGACCGCGACCGCCGACATCCTGCGCGTCATCAGCCAGTCGCCCACGGATGTGCGGCCGGTGTTCAACGCCATCGTCGTCACGGCCGTGAAGCTGATTAAGAGTGACTCGGCATTCCTGATGCGATGTGACGGCAGCACCTTCTCGGTGGTGGCCTGGGCCACGCCGGACGGTCTCATGCCGGACATGGGGTTTGGTGCGATGCCCGTCGATCCGACGGCCAACTTTCCATCGCGCGCCATCGTGGAGAAAAAGGTGTTGCACCTGCCCGATTGGTCGGCCATCGAATTGCCCGAACACGAGCGCAACGTCCGTGACAATTTCGGTGTGAATGCCGGGCTGTATTTGCCGCTCCTGCGGGATGGCGAGTGCGTCGGCCTGCTGAGCTTCGGAAAGAATCAGGTCGGCGCCTTTAGCGACAAGGAAATTGCGCTGGCCGAGTCTTTCCGCGACCAGGCGGTGATTGCCATCGAGAACGTGCGGCTGTTCAACGAGACGCAAGAGGCGCTGGAGCAGCAGACGGCGACGGCGGAAATTCTGCGTGTGATGAGCAGCTCGCCCACCGATGTGAAACCTGTCTTCGAAGCGATCGCCGAGCGCGCCAGGGTACTGTGTGGTGCGCGTTTCGGCTTCTCCACGCGCTTCGACGGCGAGCTGTTGCATGTGGTGGGCTACCACGGGACCTCGCCAGAAGCCGAGGCTACGATGCGGGCCGCCTTTCCGATGAAACTCGGGCGCGGCGCGTGCACTACGCGGGCCATCATCGAACGGGCCCCGATACAGATTCCCGATATCCGCCTCGATGCGGAGTACCAGCTCAATGAGGCGGCCCAGCAGGCCGGGTATCGCAGCTTGCTGGTTGTTCCCCTGCTTCACGACAGTCGAGTCGTTGGCACCATCAGCGTGGCGCGCGAGGAGCCCGGCGCCTTTCCCGAAAAGTCCGTCGCCCTCCTGCAGACCTTTGCCAGCCAGGCTGTAATCGCGATCGAGAACGTGCGCCTGTTCAACGAGACCAAGGAGGCGCTGGAGCAACAGACGGCGACCGCACAAGTCCTCCAGGTCATCTCCAGGTCCACGTTCGACCTCGGGCCGGTCTTCGACACGCTCGTGAAGAACGCGGCGCGCCTGATCGGCGCCAGGACGGGGGTGATCTTTCAGCGAGAAGGCGACGCGATGCACGCCGCGGCCTGGGAAGGCGCCAGCGCTGACTTCGTGGAGTACCTTCGCAGCCACCCCATTGCGCTGGGTCGCGGCAGCACGACCGGCCGTGCCGCACTGGAAGGTCGAACCATTGAAATCCTGGATGCAATGAACGATCCGGAATACAACTACGGCGGCCAATCGATCGAAAACTATCGAACCATCGTCGCCGTGCCGTTGATGCGCAACGGTCAGGCGGTCGGGGCGTTCACGCTCTGGCGCCACCATGTCGAGGCGTTCACGCCAAGGCAAATTGCGCTCGTAGAGACTTTCGCGGACCAAGCCGTGATCGCCATCGAAAATGTGCGGCTGTTCAATGAGACCAAGGAGGCGCTCGAACAACAGACCGCCACGGCGGAAGTGTTGCAAGTCATCTCCAAGTCCACGTTTGATCTGGTGCCCGTCTTCGACGCCCTCGTCAAGAACGCGGCCAACCTGTGCGGTGCGAAGACCGGCGCGATATTCCGACGCGATGGGGATCTGTTGCACGCGGCCGCCTGGGAAGGGGCCAGCGCGCCGATGGTGGAGTTTCTTCGCAGCTACAGGATTCCACTGGACCGTCGGACCGCGACCGGCCGTGCGGCCAGTGAGGGCCGCACAGTACAGGTCCTGGACGCGATGAACGATTCGGAGTACAGCTTCGGCGGTCAGTCGATCGAGAACTACCGGACGATCATCGGCGTACCGCTGATGCGCGACGGACACGCGATCGGGGTCTTCACGCTCTGGCGCCACCATGTCGAGGCGTTCACGCCAAGACAAATTGCGCTCGTAGAGACGTTCGCGGACCAGGCCGTGATCGCGATCGAAAACGTGCGCCTGTTCAACGAGACCAAGGAGGCGCTGGAGCAGCAGACCGCCACGGCCGAGGTGCTACAGGTGATCAGCGGTTCCGTGTCGGACGCCGCTCCGGTGTTCGACAAGATCCTCGACAGCTGCCGGCACCTGTTCGCCATCGAGGATCTGGGCATCTTCCTGCTCGACGACGATAATCTGGTGCATGTGGCCGCGTATCGCGGGTCGATGCTCGATGTCATCGTGCGCACCTTTCCCAAGCCGCTTGATCAGACCATGACAGCGCAAGTCATTCACACGCGGCGTCCCGTTCACGTGCCCGACACCACTGCGATGACCGATGCGCCGGCCGCTATGCGCACCGTGGTCGGACTCAAGGGCGGCGCCTCGGTCGCCTACGTGCCGATGCTGTGGGAGGGTCGCGGAATCGGCTCGATCATGATCGGGCGCCAACCCCCCAAGCCGTTCTCCGACAAGGAGGTCTCGCTGCTAAAAACCTTCGCCGACCAGGCCGTGATCGCGATCCAGAACGCGCGCCTGTTCAACGAAACCCAGCAAGCGCTGGAGCGCCAGA
>JANXPQ010000097.1 GCA_025357235.1 Betaproteobacteria bacterium | reverse complement strand
GCCTGACCGGCGGCATCTTCAACTTTGCCGCCAATCTCGCCGGAATCATCACGCCGCTGGTGATCGGCTTCATCGTCGCGGCGACCGGTTCCTTCTTCGGCGCGCTGATGTTCATCGCCATCGTCGCGCTGGTCGGGGCGTTCTCTTATATCTTCGTGGTGGGAGATATCAAGAGGATAGAGCTGGAGTGAGGCACGTGACTGTCGTGACTGCGTGACTCGTAAGCTCAAAAGCGCTGACGGAGCGAAGTAGTTTTTCCGACAGTCACGATAGTCACGTAGTCACGACAGTCACGGCATTCTCGCCGTCACCTTGTGACGGCAGTATTCCCCACATGGCTGAACGGCAGCGAGAGCGGGCCGAAGCGCGTGTTGGCGTCTATCGAGCCGGAAACCTTGTAGGCGATCTGGTTACCCCTGAGCAGGTTCACCAGTCCGATTCCGACTGCCCGGGGCGAGAACGATAACGGCATTTCGATCGTCGTCGCCTGGCCGGCGGAAAGGGTGACGGGATTGGTCAGCTTGCTGCCGCCGACCTCCTGCCCGCCCAGCGCAATGTTCACGCCGAGTTTGGTGAGATCGAGCGGAAACTGGTTGGTATTTTTAACCTGCAGTTTCGCCGAAGCCTTGATCTGGTCCAGGCTCAGCTTGCCGATCGCGAGCGAACTCAGTTCGACCTGCGGCACGGCGGGCACCGGAAACTCCCCGTTTTTCGACAATGGCACGTCGATCCTTCCCAGCACCGGCACGTTCACGCCGATCCTGAAATCGGCGGTGTAGGCAACGATGGCGCCGGGCTTCATACCTTTGAGCGCAGCGTACAGCGAGGAAAACGGCACGGTGGCCGGAAGCTGGATCACCTGTTTGCCGCGCGCCGGTATCGAACCCGTGGGTGTCAACGTGCCTTCCAGAAATTTCTTCCCGCCGCTCGCCAACGAATAGCCGAGGTCGGTCAGCGGCAGGCTGGCGGCATAGGGATTTTCCACCTCGACGTCGAACAGCACCACGATGTTTTCCAGCGAGAGTCCGCGGATGCTGGCGCCGATGACATGCGCTGTCGGCTTCGGGGCGCCGCCGAGCATGTCCTGCATTGACTGGCAGCCAGCGAGCGATGCGAGCAGGGCGAAGGCGATGCGGGTGAAAAGGGTCGCGAATGAAATGGGGCGCATGCGGGCAGGGGGCTTTCCGCCATGCTAACGCATAACGGCGCCCGCGCGCTTCAATCGTTCCGGCGCTACCGGCTTTGCGCCGTGCCCGCACGCTTTACGTAGTCTTGATAGGCCGGAATCGCGATTGCCGCGACGATGCCAAGAATGAACACCGCCGGAAGTATCAGGGCGAGCAGGATGGCGCCCGTGCCATTGGGCGGCGTCTCCGGACCGAAGCGGTTCTCTCCGTCCGTTCCCGGGATGAACCAGAAGATGAGGTTTACCAGAGGAACGATCGCAAGGATCGCAAGCCATCCGCTGGCGTTGAAATCATGGGCACGCTGGATGGTGAGCAGCAGCATCACCACGAAAATCGCCACATAGGATGCGCCCATTACGATGGCCGCCACATCCGGCCCCCCGATCTTTCCCATGACGGCGGACAATACCCCCAACGCAATCCCGATCAGTATCGTCATGCCCGCCGAGTAACCGATATATCTCACCCGGCCTATCCGTCCTTTGGCCGAGAACACTTTTATTTCGCCGTAGCTGGTGGCTGCGCCGGTTATTTTCGATTTGGGTGCGTCGTAGGGATTCTGGGCTTCCACGAAGTACTCCTCTCTGCGCGGGAAAAGGACTGCTGTCCGGAGCCATGCTTGCAGCATAAGTGTGCTGCCACCCAGGCGGTAGTGCAAGGGGAAAGTAGAGAGGCGAGAGGAAAGAGGAAAGAAAATATCCGGGGGCGTATTTCCGCCTTTCGGCTGTTACCTTTTATCTTTCCTCTCGCCTCTCGTCCCTGGCGTCTAACGGATGCGCACCAGCTTGCGCAGCGTGCGCAGCCCCTTCGGGATGTCCTTGCCGGGATAGATCTGCGACCAGGCGGTATAGGAAACTTCGCCGACGTAGATGTCGCCGTGGGAATCCACCGCCATGCCGTGGGGGGCTACGAACTGGTCGGGGCGATCGTATCCGGCATGTTCGGCGCCGAAGCGCGACAGCAGGCGACCTTCGCTGTCCATGATGCTGATCCGCGGACCCAGATTGGGGACATCGCGGTTGACCGGCATGGTCGGGCCGATTTCACCGATGTAACACAGCGGGTTGCGCTTCGTTTCCATGACCATTCCACAGGGCCGGTGCAGGTTGTGCCACTCGGTCTCGTAGTTGCCATCGACGTCGAACACCTGGACGCGATGGTTCTCCCGGTCGGCCACGTAGATCCAGCCTTCCTGATCGCAGCACAGATTGTGCGGAATGTTGAATTCCCCGGGGCCTGTCCCCGGCTCGCCCCAGGACTTGATGATTTTGCCACCCGGGGAAAACATGTGGATACGCGAATTGCCATAGCCGTCCGATACGTAGATGTCGCCGCGCGGCGAAAGCGCCGTATGCGTGCAGCGGTGGAAGGGCAGGCCGCTCATGTACGGAGTCATGTTTCCGGGAATGCCGATGGTCAGCAGCACCTTGCCGTCGGGCGAGCACTTGCGCACGGTATGGTCCCCGTCGTCCGTGCAATACAGCGATTCGTCAGCCCCGATGTGCAGGCCGTGCGCCCGGTTGAATATCCCTTCGCCCCATGAGCGCAGGAATTTTCCGTCGCGATCGAACACCATCATCGGATGCTCGCCGCGGTTGAAGACATAGACGCGGTCCTTGTTGTCCACCGCGACCGCGGCCACGTCGAGGAAACTCCAGCCGTCGGGAATCTTGGCCCAGTCCTGGTGCACTTCGTAATGGAAGTCGCCGGATCCTAGAGTTGTTGCCATGGTGTGCTCCTCTTGTCGTGACTGTGTAAGAGCCGTGAATGCCGTGGGCGCCTGCGCGCCGCCAAGGCGCTCTAAATGCTTTTCTTGCGCTATTCACATTATTCACGACATTCACCGTATTCGCGGCTCTTTACATTCCGCGAAGCTGCGATTTGAGCGAGTCGGGAATTTCGAGCTCAAACGAAAGCACACGAGCCGATAGTGACTTGCCGTAGTTGTCGAGGCACAGGCTGCGCGATACGCCTCCGCCGAGCGCACCTTCCGCGACGAAGTTCAGCGCCTGCAAGCCGTCGACGTCGTAGCGCGTGACCTTGCCGGTGACCACGCCGGCGTAGTGCGCCTTGAATTTCTCGGCGGTCAGCTGTTCCTTCAGATACGGATACAACTCGGGCGCATAGGCGATCACCGATATGTTCGACGTGTTGCCCTTGTCGCCGGAACGACAATGCGCCGCGTGTTGCAGCATGATTTTCATGTGTGGACTCCTTTCGCGTTCTATGCCATCAGTAACAAGGACCGAGGGACGAGGTCCGAGTAAGTACGAAGAGATTGAAAGCCCTTTTCTCGCATCTCGGCCCCACGTCGATCAACTGTGAAAGTAGTTGATCGACGGAATGATCTTTTCCCTTGGAACGAGCGACGACCACACCCCGATGATCTCGCGGGTGCGGTCCTGATGAGGTACGCGCTTGCCGGTCATGCCGATGCCGGAAACAGCCATGCCGTCGACTTCGCGGCCGACCTTGATCGCTTCTTCGCGCGTCTTCGTCCGTGCCGCGACGCGCACCGCGATCTCGTAAGGTTCCGGCGCGTCCTTCGGCGTCATGGCGCCGTGGATGGCGTTCAGGCCAAGGAAATCGACACGGTATTCGTCTGCTTCGAGCTTCACGATCTTGAAGCGTTCTTCCAGGATTTTCTTCGCCAGTTGCGCGCGGCGCAGGGCGCCCGGCCCGGCGTAGAAGAACATGTCTTCGCCGATGAAGCCTTCGGTGCAACCGATGGAAACTTTCAGCGTCGGCGTGCGCGGCTTGCCGGAGATATGGGTGATGCGCACGCGGTCTGGTCCGACCTGTTCGAGCCTGGCTGTCGTGAAGTCGACGACGACGTCAGGCGTGATGTAATTCGCCGGATCGTGGACTTCATAGAGCATCTGCTCTTTCACGGTCATCAGGTTGACTGCACCGCCGGTGCCCGACACTTTGGTCAGCACGGCGGAACCGTCTTCCTCGACTTCGACGATCGGGAACGCAAGATTCCACGGCTCCGGGACATCCTTGAAACCGGGATCCGAAAAATAACCGCCGGTGACCTGCGCGCCGCATTCCATCAGATGGCCGAGGCCGTTTCCGGCGCCGAGGTGGGCATGATCGAGGGCATCCCAGCCGAATTCGTACATCATCGGCGCCATGAAAATAGATGGATCGGCCACGCGGCCGGTCACGACGATCTGCGCGCCCTTTTTGAGCGCCTCGACGATCGGCTCCGCGCCGAGATAGACCTCCGCAGAAACCAGGCTGTCGGTCAGCGAAGAAGTCGGTTTGCCGTTCTCGAGGATCTTGTCGGTGAGCTGCAGCACGCGATCGGTGATCAGGCTGCCGTTGACCGCTGCGACCTTGATGCCCTTGGCGCCCAGCTTGTTCAGCCAGTAGACGATGCGTTCGGCGGCCGCGTCGGGATTGATCCAGCCTTGGTTGGTGATGATTTTCGTGCCGCGCTTGATGCAGCCCGGAAGAACGGCCTGCATGCGGTCGTCGAGATAGGTGTCATAACCCGGAAAGGAAGGATCGCGGCGCTTGCGCACCTGCGCGGCGGAAATGGTCGCTTCGGCCATGGTCTCGAAGCACAGATAGTCGAGGTCGCCGCGCTCGGCGTTCCATCTTGCCGGCTCAACGCGATCGCCCCACCATGCCGAGCCGGCACCGATACGCACGATTTTCTTCATCGCGCGGCCTTTGGATTGCTGCAAAACATGCTTCCTCCTGTTGTTGTTTTTTTCGTCCGCGTGCACGGATATTTTGTCGGCGGAATACTGGATTGTCGATGCCATCGCGTCAATCCGAACCGATTCCGGGACCTGGAACAGGCTGTAATCATTTCGCTTAACGTGCTGAAAGATATATCTAAGCCCCTTTCTTTCGATTCCACTGCTCAGAACGAATTCTTGACAAAGAGGCTTCCGGGCAACGAACATTTCTCGAAAAGCCGCTCTGAGCGGCCTTCAATCCGGAGGAGAAATCCATGCTGAAGCTGACCACCGCGCGCGTCGTGCGGCTGCTGTTCTTGTCATTTGTGTTCGCCGCGTCGACCGCTTCGGCGCAATCCACCATTCGAATCGGCTGGTTGTCGTCGCTGACCGGCCCGCTGTCCTCCGCGGCAATCGCGGAAAATCAAGGCGTCCAGTTCGCAGTCGATGAAATCAATGCGGTCGGCGGCGTCAATGGCCGCAAGCTCGAACTCATCACGCGCGACACCAGCGGTGAGCCGACCAAGGCCGTGAACCTGGCCAAGCAACTCGCGTTCGTGGACAAGGTGGACTTCATCATCGGCCCGGTGAATTCCGGCGAGTCGCTCGCCACCGTGCCGATCGTCGCCAAGGCCGGCATTCCCAACCTGATCATCGGCACCATCGACGAACTGGTCGATGCGCAGAAATTTCCGCTCGCCTTCCGCGCCATCAATACCAACAAGCAATGGATCGAGGCGGCAAACGACTACGCGCTCAATGTGCTGAAGAAGAAAAAGATCGCTGTCATCGGCGATACCTCCGGCTACGGCACTGCCGCGTCGAAGGTCGCGCAGGACCTGCTCCAGAAAGCCGGGGTGACACCCGTGTACGTGGTGCTGGTCGATCCCAACAAAACCGACCTGACCGATGAACTGAACAAGGCGAAAGCGGCCGGCGCCGAAGTGATCATGCCGTGGACCGCCGCAACGGGATTGCTCGCGCGCCTGTTCAACACACGCGGCGACATGGGTTGGGATGTGCCCATCGTCGGCCACCCCGCGATGATGGCGCCGACAGTCCGGCCGCTGCTTAACAAACCCGACTACTGGAAGAACGCGTTCGCGGCCGGCTATCTGAGCACGACCTATGACGCGAAAGGCAAACTGCCGCCGCGGACCCAAGCGCTGATGGACAAGATCCGGCCGAAGCTCGGCAACGGCGAAATCGATTTCATGTTCTGGTGGATCGCGCTCGGCTACGACACCGTGAAGCTCGTCGAGCATGCGGTGAAGACCGCCGGTTCCACCGATGCCGCTGCGATTGGCAAAGTGCTGGAGAACACCAAGGATTTCCCCGGTGTTTACGCAACTTATACATGGACCAAGGAAAACCGCAACGGCTACCCCGATCACGCCATCGTCGTGAACATTGCGGGCAGCTTCAAGGACGGGAGTTTCAAGGCGGCTCCCCGGTAGATAAAACTTAGGTTCGAGGGCCGAGGTTCGAGGTACGAGGTTCAAATGCTTTTTCTCGGCCCTCGTATCTCGGACCTCGAACCTGAATTCCGAAAACTGTCAAAGCCAATCGTCACCATCCCATGTTCGTTGCACTCATAACAGGTTTGGCCACGGGGGCGTTATATGCCGCCGCCGCACTGACATACAACGTGATGTTCTCGACGTCGAAGGTGTTGTCGGTCACCACCGGTCACATCTCGATGCTCGGTGGCATCTTCGGCGCGTGGTTCATTTCCACGCTGGGCTGGCCGATCCCGGTTGCACTGCTGGGTTCGATGGTGATCGGCGCGGTATTCGGCCTGCTGACCGACTTCATCGCGATCCGCCGCGTGCTGGCGCGCAGCGACGAGCATCTCTGGCTGCTTTCCACGCTGGCGCTTGCCACCATGGTGCAGCAGGCGGCGGGGTTGTGGTGGGGCACAGAGCCGAAACCGTTTCCGCGACTGATCCCGCAGGACTTCTCCGCCGGGCTGGGCGACCAGAAATACTGGCTGCCGATCGCCGTCGCGATCCTGCTTGCCGTTGCGCTCGAAATATTTTATCGGCGCACGCTGTACGGCAAGCTGTTCGTGGCAATGTCCGAAGATGCTTTCGCAGCCCGCGCCCGCGGCATTCCGACCGGGCGCATCCGCTCGATGTCGTATGTCATCGCCGGCGCAATGGGTGGCCTGGTGGGATTCGCGGCGGGGCAATTGACCTTCGCCTATTTCGCGCTCGGCCTGACGCTGACCCTCAATGGCTTCATTGCGCTCGCGGTTGGCGGACTCGGCAGCAACGTCGGCGCGCTGGTCGGCGGCGCAGCACTCGGCATCCTCAGCGCGGTGGCGACTTATTTCGTCGGCGGCGAGTATCAGCAGACCATTTCGGTGGGACTGCTGATGGTCGTGCTGCTGGTCAAGCCGGCCGGCCTGTTCGGCAGCCAGAGCGTGCGGCCGGTATGAAACCTTCGAATCGGGCGCTGGCAATCCTGATCGTGATGGCGGCGCTGATCACGCTGCCGTGGTGGTCCGGCGATCTCTACAAGCTGCATCTCGCGGCGCTGATCTGCGCTTACTGGGTGCTGATCGGCGGGCTGAACCTGGTCGTCGGTTATTCCGGCCAGTTGTCGATCGGCCACGTCGGGCTGCTGGCGATCGGCGCCTATTGTTTCGCGATACTGGCCGGTACGCACGGCGTGCATCCGGCCTTGGCTATTGCCGCATCCGGCGCCTTATGTGCATTGTGCGGATTGCTGCTGGGCCTGCCGTCGCTGAGATTGCCCGGATTTTATTTCGCGATGGCCACGCTCGCCTTCGCGTTGATCGTTACCGAAATCACACTGGCGCAGGGCAACCTGACCGGCTGCGGCGTCGGGCTGTCGGTTCCGGGATTCCCGCCGCCTTTCGATACGCCGCAGGGCACTTACTGGCTGATCCTCGCCATTGCAGTGCTGGTGACCTGGCTCACCTGGAACGTGGCGCGCCATACGTGGGGACGCGGCCTCGTCGCGGTGCGCGACAGCGCCGTAACCGCGCAGGCAGTCGGCGTGCCGGTGTTCCGCGCGAAACTCACCGTGTTCGTGTTCAGCGGCTTTACCGCCGGCGTGGCGGGCGCGCTGTTCGCAGTGCTGCAAAGCTACATCACGCCGGATACCTTCGTATTCGATCTCGGCCTGTTCTTCTTCGTCTGCATCATCATTGGCGGCCGCGGCCACATCCTCGGCCCCGCCATCGGCACCATCGTGCTGACCGCGCTGCCGGAGATGGTTGCGCCGCTGGCGAAACTGGGCAACTTCTTCTACGGATTGCTGCTGCTTGCCGTGGTGCTGCTGGTGCCGGAAGGCATTGGCCGGGTGTTCGAACTCCTGATCGAGCGCTTCCGGCCGCGCCGCGGCGAGAGCCATGTCGTGAAGCCGGACCTCGAGCGGCTTGCCAAAGCGATCGAACACGGACGATCTGCACGATGAGCCTTTCGGCACGCGACATCACCAAGCGATTCGGCGGGCTGACTGCGCTGTCGCACGTATCGCTGGAACTCAAGCCCGGCGAAGTGCATGGCCTGATCGGACCAAATGGCAGCGGCAAGACCACGCTGCTGAATCTGCTGTCGGGTTACTACCGGCCGGATGGCGGAAAGATCGCCGTCGACGAGACCGACATTTCAAACGCAACGGTGCAGAAACGCGCCGGCTTCGGCGTTGCACGCACTTTCCAGAAACCGCGGCTGCTGCCTTCGCTCTCCGTGCTCGACAACGCCATGCTCGGCGGCTGGCGCGACGCCCGGGCCGGTTTTCTGTCGACCGCTTTCTGTCTGCCGCAGGTGAAAGTGGACGAGCACGCATTGCGCAGCCGCGCCGAGGAATTGCTGCATGGTGTGGGCCTGTCGCATGCGATCGGCCGGCGAGCGAACCTTCTCGAACACGCCGAACAGCGCTTTCTGGAAATCGCCCGCGGCCTGGCACAGCGGCCGCGCTTCATCCTGCTCGACGAACCCGCGGGCGGGCTGACCCCGGCCGAAATAGAGCACCTCGGCGCCGTGATCCGGGTCATGCGCGAGTCGGGAATCGGCGTCCTGCTGGTCGAGCACCATACCGATTTCGTGTTTCGCATTTCCGATCGCGTAACGACGCTGGACGTCGGTGCGGTGATCAAGCACGGCACGCCCGACGAAGTAAAGCGCGATCCGGAAGTGATCCGCGTGTACCTGGGAGCCTGAGCGTTGAGGACCGACCGGCCTTTGCTGAAAGTGGACAATCTGCACGTCGCCTACGGCAAGGCCGAGGTCGTGCACGGCATTTCCCTGGAAGTGCGCAACGGCGAATTCACCGTGATGCTCGGGCGCAACGGCGCGGGTAAAAGCACCACGCTGCATGCGATTTCGGGTCTGATCCCGAAGAAATCCGGCCGGGTCGAATTCGACGGCCGCGACCTGAGCAACGCGACGCCGCGTGACATCGTGCGTGCCGGCATAGTCCAGGTGCTCGAAGGCCATCGCGTGTTCACCACGCTGACGGTCGAGGATAACCTGCTGATCGGCACTTACGCGCGCAGCCCGCATGGCGACCGCTCGAAGCTCGGGCGCATCTACGAGTTGTTTCCGGAGCTGAAGGAGAAGCGCAACGACCATGCATCGCGCCTGTCGGGCGGGCAGCAGCAGATCCTCGCGGTCGCGCAGGGCGTGATCGGCGAGCCGCGCCTGCTAATCCTCGACGAACCTTCCGCAGGTTTGGCGCCGATGGTCATCGACAGGATTCTTTCGGTGGCCGCCGAATTGTGCAAAGGCGGCATGGCCATCCTGCTGGTCGAGCAACTGGTGGAAAAAGCGCTGCGCCACGCGGGTTACTGTTATCTGGTGGAGACCGGACGCATTGCCGCCGCCGGCACGCCGAAGGAAATCCAGGCGAGCGACGTACTGCATCAGACCTACCTCGGCGGTCACGCCGCGGCAAAAAACTAGAACAACGCAAGGAGGCGACGTTATGGCAGCATCGACACGCTGGAAAAACAGACCCGAGGGCTCGACCTGGGGGGATTTCGGACCGGACGACCAACTCGGACGACTGAACCTGCTGACGCCGGAGAAGGTGAAACAAGGCGTCGCCGAAGTGAAGGAAGGCCTGGTCTTCTGCCTGAGCCTGCCGCTGGATTATCCGGGGGGCAACCTGCTCAACCCGCGGCGCCATCCGCCGATCCTGCGCCCGACGTTGCGCAATGGCCGCCCGAACATGGTCTATGTCGTGCAGCGCGACAACCCGGATGCGACCGACGTCATCAACGACGATGCGGTGATCCTGCACCTGCAGTATTCGACGCAGTGGGACAGCCTGGCGCACGTCGGCCAGCTGTTCGATGCCGATGGCGACGGCAAGCCGGAGCCGGTGTTCTACAACGGCTACCGCGCCGGCAAGGAAATCTCCGGCCCGACCGACCCGGACGATGCCGGCGCGATCGGCAACGTGCCGGCGAAAACCACGACGGCTGTGTACGCGCTCGGCGTCGAAAACATGGCGGTGAACTGCGTCCAGGGCCGCGGGGTGATGATCGACCTGCACGCGCACGTCGGCCGCGCCAGCACGGCGGTCGGCTACGACCAGCTCATGCGCATCATGGAAAAGGACAAGGTCGTCGTCGAAAAAGGCGACATGGTCTGCCTGCATACCGGTTTTGCGCAGATGATCCTGGAAATGAACAAGCAGCCGGACCAGCACAAGCTCGAACATTCCTGCGCGACGCTCGACGGGCGCGACCAGAAGCTGCTGCAATGGATCACGGATTCCGGACTCGTCTCGCTGATCGCGGACAACTACGCGGTGGAAGCGCACCCGGCCACCAGCCACGACGGCCGTTGCGCGACGCTGCCGCTGCACGAGCACTGCCTCTTCAAGCTCGGCGTCAACCTCGGCGAGATCTGGCTTCTGACGCCGCTCGCCAACTGGTTGCGCGAACACAAGCGTACGCGTTTCCTGCTTACCGCACCGCCGCTGCGCCTGCCAGGCGCCGTCGGCTCTCCGACCACGCCGGTAGCCACCGTTTAACCGACCGACCAGCCAAGGAGTTCGCCATGCCAACCCGCGCATCCGCCATCAACTCCGTACAGAAATCCTGCCGCATCCTGCGCTCGCTCACTGAACCCCGGGTAAACCGGCTCTCCGAAATCGCCGCGCAGGCCGGACTCAACAAGGTCACCACGCTGCGCATCCTCGAAGTGCTGACCCGCGAGGGATTCGTGCGGCGCGACGAGAAGACCAAGACGTACTCGCTCGGCAACGAGGTGTTCATCCTCGCGGCGGCGCTGCGCGATCGCGACGACCTGCGCGTGCGCGCGCGGCCTTCGCTGGTGCGCCTGGCCGCGATGTCCGAGGATTCGGTGCTGTTGTCGGTGCGCAGCGGCGGCACCGAGTCGGTGTGCGTGGACCGCGAGGTCGGCCCTTTCCCGATCCGCGCGAATTACCTCGACATCGGCAGCCGGCGGCCGCTGGGCATCGGCGCGGGCGCGATGGCGCTGCTGGCCTGGCAATCGGAAGGCGAGATCGAAGCGATCCTGCCGCTCGTCGAGCAGCGGCTGCCGCAGTTCCCCAAAGTCAGCATGACCTGGCTGAAAAACGAGATCGAGCGTTCCCGCGAGCGCGGCTATTCGGTATTCCTGAACATGCTCGTGGATCGCATGGGCGCTGTCGGCGTGCCGATTTTCGGGGCCGACGGCAGGCCCGTCGCGGCGCTCAGCATCGCGGCGCTTTCGGACCGGCTTTCCTCGCGCATGGAGCAACTGGTCGACATGCTCAGGCGCGAAGCGGAAATCGTTGGAAATCCGAAAAGAACGTGAAAGGCCGTGACTGCGTGACTGTCGTGACTCGCGGGCGTACCGGCTTCGCCATAATCGTAACTGGGTAAAGGCCTCGGAATTTACGACACTTCACGATAGTCACGTCGTCAATATTAAGGAGAATCCGTTGTCTTTCATCTCCGGCGTCGGACTGACGCCTTACGGCAAGCATCCGGGCAAGAGCACGCTCGACCTGATGAGCGAGGCGGCGACGGCGGCGTTTGCGGATGCGCAACTGGAACGCGGCGACATCGACGGGCTGGTATGCGGCTATTCCACGACGATGCCGCACCTGATGCTGTCGACGGTCTTTGCCGAACACTTCGGCCTGAAACCGGAATACGCGCACGCGATCCAGCTCGGTGGGGCGACCGGATTTGCCATGGCGATGCTGGCGCACCACCTGGTCGAATCCGGGGTAGCGAAGAACATCCTGGTGGTCGCCGGGGAAAACCGGCTCACCGGGCAAAGCCGCGACTCCGCGATCCAGACGCTGGCGCAAGTCGGCCACCCGGTTTACGAAGTCCCGCTGGGGGCCACGATTCCCGCGTACTACGGCTTGCTGGCGTCGCGTTACATGCTCGAATACGGCACGACGGAAACGGACCTGGCCGAGCTGGCCGTGCTGATGCGCAAACACGCTTGCATGCACCCCGGCGCGCAGTTCAGGGAGCCGATCACGGTCGATGCAGTGCTCGGCTCGAAACCGATCGCCTCGCCGCTGAAGCTGCTCGACTGCTGCCCGGTATCGGACGGCGCGGCGGCATTTGTCGTGAGCCGGGCCCGCAGCAACGAATTCGCGGTGCGCATCCGTGGAACCGGACAGGCGCATACCCATCAGCACATCAGCGCGGCGCCCAGCCTCGTTCACTTCGGCGCGGCTGCCTGCGTCGAGAAGGCGCGCTCCGCCGCCGGGATCCGGCTGGCCGATGTCAATTACGCCGCAATCTACGACAGCTTCACGATCACGCTGACGATTCTGCTCGAGGAAATCGGGCTGGCACCACGCGGCGGCGCAGGCCGGCAGGCGCGCGAAGGCCGCTTCAATCACGACGGAAAATTGCCGCTGAATACGCATGGCGGACTGCTTTCCTATGGCCATTGCGGCGTCGGCGGCGCCATGGCGCATCTGGTCGAGACGCACCGGCAGCTCACAAACCGGGCAGAGAATCGACAGGCGAAGAACGTCAGCCTGGCATTGCTGCATGGCGACGGCGGGGTGCTCTCATCGCATGTATCGTTGGTACTAGAGGCAGCGGCATGAGCAGGAAGCAGGGGCCCGCTTGCGGGATGCGACCGTCCGCGATTGCCGCCAGTCGCCGACGCGGATCCTCGTGCGAAACCCGGATCATTAAAGAGGCGACGATATGAGCGCGCTCGACTGGACCAAAGACGGTGATGGCATCGCCTATCAAACCTGCGGCAACTGCAAAGCCGTCTGGTATTTCCATCGCAATTTCTGTCCCGAATGCGGAACGTCAACGCCGACCACCTTGCAGGCGTCGGGACGGGGCACGGTGCACGCGCGAACGCTGGTTGCGCGGGCACCGACCGAGGAATTGCGGGCGCATGCGCCCTACCTGATCGTGCTGGTCGATGCCGAGGAAGGCTTCCGCCTGATGGCGCACGGCGATCCGGCTCTGCAGATCGGCGACCGGGTGCTCGCCCGTTTCGCGCAGTTCGCAGGACGCAAGATTCCCTATTTCGATAAATCTTAACCAGCCGTCCAAAGGACGGCGTTAGGAGCGTTGACACAGAGGGCACAGAGGAAAGGCAAGAGAGTGCAAAGGAGAATTCGCAATTTGATTTGCGAAAACTAATGGCGGTGCCCGTAGCGACATTTCGGCGATTATCCAAGTATCACGTTTCCTGGTTTTCTCTGTGTACTCTGTGCCTCTGTGTTGGGTTTTGAATTTCACCGAAGGACAAAAACAATGAAAGACGTATTGCGCGAATCGTTGCGCACCGTACTGAATCCGAAATCCGTCGCGGTCATAGGCGCGTCGGAGAATGAAAACAAAATCGGCGGACGCCCGCTGCTTTACCTGTCCCGCCACGGCTTCAAGGGCAAGGTCTATCCGATCAATCCGAAGCGCGCCGAAATCCAGGGCTTCAAGGCCTATCCGTCGCTAGCCGACGTGCCCGATGCCCCGGAAGCCGCCATCATTGCGCTGGCCGGCGATGCGGCGATCGAGGCGGTGGAGCAGTGCGCAAAACGCGGGGTAAGGACCGCGGTTGTCATGACCTCCGGCTTCGGCGAAACCGATCCAGTGGCGGGCAAGGCCAAGGAAAAGCGCATGCGCGATGCGGCGCACGCCGCGGGAATGCGCATCGTCGGTCCGAACTCGCAGGGGCTGGCCAATTTCGGCACGGGCGCCATCCTGTCGTTTTCGACCATGTATATCGAAGCGCCGCCGATGGACGGGCCGATCGCCGTCGTCAGCCAGTCCGGCGCGATGAGCGTGGTGCCCTATGGTTTGCTGCGTGCCCGCGGCCTCGGTGTGCGCCACTCGCACGCCACCGGCAACGATGCTGACGTGACCGTTTCGGAACTAGCGTCGGTGGTTGCCGAAGACCCGGACCTGAAATTATTGCTGCTCTATCTGGAAAGCATCAACGATCCGTATTTTCTCGCCGAGACCGCCCGCATCGCGCACGAGCGCAACCTGCCCGTTATTGCCCTCAAATCCGGCCGGACCGCCGCCGGCCAGGAAGCGGCGAAGTCGCATACCGGCGCGCTGGCGAACGAGGACAGGACGGTGGACGCTTTCCTCGCCAAGCACGGCATCTGGCGGGCGCGCGACACCGCCGAACTGGTGGCCAGCGCGGAGATGTACCTGAAAGGCTGGAAGCCGAAAGGCCGGCGGCTGGTGGCGATCAGCAATTCCGGCGCGGTCTGCGTGATGGCCGCGGATGCCGCCAGCACCGTCTGCATGCCGATGGCAAAGCTCGCAGACAGGACGCGGGCGGAGCTGGGAAAAATCCTGCCGGGCTTCGCGACGACCACGAATCCGATCGACATCACCGCGGCGCTGCTGACCAACAGCGGGCTGTTCTCGCAGATCCTGCCGGTGCTCGCAGAGGATTCCGCCGCCGATGCGTTCCTGATCGGCATTCCGGTCGCAGGACAGGGTTACGACGTCGAAGCCTTCGCCCGCGATTCGGCGGATTTCGCAACGGCGACCGGCAAACCCCTGGTCGCGGCGATTCCGCAACCGAACATCGCCGCGCGCTTCAAGGCGCATGACCTGCCGGTGTTTGCCACCGAATATGAAGCCGTGGCGGCGCTGAACCAGTTCCTTTCGCATGGGGAACTCATGCAGGCGTCGAAAGCCAGGAATATCGCCAGCACGCGCGCTCCTGCCGCTTCGACGGCGGGGTCGGTCATGCTAAACGAAGCGGACAGCCTGAAGCTGCTGTCTGGCGCCGGCGTGCCGGTCGTGAAATACCGGTTGTGCCACAGCACCGAAGAGGCGGCGGCTGCACTCGCGGAACTGGGTGGTCCGGTTGCCGTGAAGGGCTGCTCGGCAGACGTCGCACACAAGAGCGAGCTCGGCTTGGTGCGCCTGGGATTGAACGATGCTGGCCAGGTGCGCACGGCGTTTGCGGAAATGAAGCAGGCGCTCGCGGACCATGGTGCCCGCTTCGACGGTGCCATCGTCGCGAAAATGGCCCGCGGCCGCCGCGAGATGATGATCGGCGCGCGCGTCGATCCCGTATTCGGCCCGGTGGTGCTGATCGGCGACGGCGGCAAATACGTCGAGGCCATGCCCGACGTGCAACTGCTGATTTCGCCGTTCACGGCGGCTGAAGCGAAGGACGCGCTGGGACGTCTGCGCATCGCGCCCCTGCTTGCCGGCGTGCGCGGAGAGCCGCCATTGGATGTCGAAGTATTCTGCGAGGCGGCGCTCGCCGTTTGCCGGCTGATGATGAATCCGCAATCCGGCGTGGTGAACCTGGACCTGAATCCCGTGCTGGTCGGTGCCAAAGGCGAAGGCTGCGTGGCGCTGGATGCGGTCGTGTACACGACCAAGGGGTGAGGGGTAGGTCAGAGTCTCTACAATTTTCCTTGCGTCTGGTTTCCTGATTCAATCTGCTTTCAAGCCCTCGCCCTCTTTCCTAAGGCTTGCGTTGACTGCTGCCGTTAATTGCGCGAAGGTTTGGGTATAGGCGTTCGCCACGGCTGCGATATGTTCTGACCATGCCGGGCGGATGCAATTTGAAATACACCCATTCCGGGTCGCGGCCGATCGCCGCGCTCAAAAGGAGGCAAGTGACGATGACCCAGTCCACCCTGTTTCAGGCGCACAGGAATTTTTCCCTGGTGTTGATCTGCGTAATGCTTGGTGCCTGTGCGACGACGCAGAAAGGCAGCACGGGGTCGGGAGACCAGGCGGCGGCGCCGATTTCCGACGCGTCGAAGCCACAGGCGCAAGCGAAGCCGGGCGAAACCCCGGGTGCGCCATCTGCGGGCGCGGCCGGCACCTCTTCCCCATCGAATTCCGCAAAATCGGCAGGTGCGGCCGGCGCAGACACGGGGACAAAACAAGGTTCGTCCGAAAGCGGCGCCGCGGCGAGCGACAACGAAGAAGCGGCGCAACTCAAACGCCAGCTCGAAGACCAGGATGCGCAGATCAACAAGCTGCGCGCCGAACAGCAGGCGGAAGCGGTCCGGGAAGAGGCGGAGGTGGCGAAAATGCGCGAGCAGCAAGCCGCCGTTGCAGGCGCAACAGCCGCAACGGACCAGCAGCCTGCGGCCGGAACGGCGTCAGCGGCTGCGGCCAAGTCGCAGGACGAGGCAGCCGTTTTTCCGGCGAACGCCGGTACGGCGAGCGGCAGCACGGCGGCATCCGCCCGCGAGGAATCGGCGGCTCGGCAGCCAGTCGAGCGCAGTGTCTATTTCGACTATGACCAGGCGACCGTGCCGGACAAGTACGACGAAATGCTGCTGGCCAATGCCGCTTATCTGAAAGCGCATCCAGCCATAGCGGCGGAAGTGCAGGGCAACTGCGACGAGCGCGGCAGCCGCGAGTACAACCTGGCCCTCGGTGCCCGTCGCGCGATGGCGGTCAAGCGGGCGCTGGAACTCGCCGGCGCGGACGGCAGCCGCATCGCCGCCATCAGCTACGGTTCGGAGAAGCCGGTCGCCACCGGTAAGGATGAGGAAAGTTACAGCCGGAACCGCCGTGCGGACATCGTCTACTGAGCGAGCCGCGCGCATGAGATTTTTCGTCGTCCCGGCGGGCCTCATCCTGACCCTGGCCGGTTGTGCCACGCAGGACCAGTTGCGCCAGACCGAGGTGCAACAAGGTCAGGCCGTGCAGGCGCTGCGGGCCGATGCAAACCGGAGCGAAAGCGGGCTCTCCGCACTGCGTGCGGAAATCAAGCGCACACAGGATTCGATGCACGCACTGGATGTCACCGTGACCGAAACGCGCGCCCGCGCGGATTCTGCAAGAGTGCAGGCCGATGCGGCGCTGGCGACTTCCCGGGAGTTTCTGGGCAGTCTGCTCGCGGCACGCGAGGAGCAGCGCCGCCAGCTGGACGCGAACGGCGTCGCCTTTGCGGAGCTCAGACGCAAGGCCGTGGACCTCGAAGCGCGCCTGCAGGCCCAGCAGCGACTGATCGAGCAGGGCAGCGTCGCGTTCAACGAGGCAATCCGCCGGCTGGTTGCGGTGGAAGCCGGATTGCAGGAGGCCGGCCGCCGGTCCGGGGCGCTGGAGGCAAAGGCAAAAACGGGGCAGGAATCCGACGACGCAATGAACCGGCAACTCGTCGCCCTGCGCAAGCAAGTGGAAGAAACCCGCGCGGTGATCAATTCGGAAGGCCTGCTGCAAATGATGCGCGGCCTGGAAGACGTGCGGCGCAATTCCGCCTCGTTGCGCGGATCGATCGAGGAACTGCAGAAGGCGCAGACGGATTCGGCAACGCAGGTCAGGAACTTCTATCTGGACCTCGATTCGCGCATCCAGGCCTTGAAGCAGAAAATGCCCGCGCAGGAAGCCAGCACAAGCGCGCCGCAGGTTGCCCCGGAAGGCGCTGCCGTACCGGAGGCTGACCGGCCGGTCACCCAGTAACGGAGATGCAGGACTCGGGACGTAGGACTCAGGACTCAGGGAAGTGCGGTCCTGCCTTCTCCTCGGTCTTC
>JANXPQ010000083.1 GCA_025357235.1 Betaproteobacteria bacterium | reverse complement strand
CAAATGGGGATCGCCTCTCACAGGACTGGTGCGTCCAGCGTGACCACGATGCGAGGAAATGCTCCGCTTTTGCCCCTAAAACCGTGCTCATTTCGATGAAAAATCCGTTCACCTTAACAATTCAATCCAATCGTGGTCATCTGTCGCCTCGTGCGGCTACTTGATCAGCGATTCCCTAGGAAAGCCGGTGCAATTACCAGCGGCGTCCGGGGAAGTCATCGCACCGACGATCGTTATTGAAGGGGTATCCCCCTGGGTTGCGTCGAAGGTGAAGAAATCAACGTCTGTCGTGAGATCCCCTGCGGTAGCGCCGATCATCGCAGAAATGGTGAGTCCTGTTGCGGGTACAGGAGTCGACTGCGCAGCGGAAAGCGAGTCATTCGGAGGGACTTCGACCTCGGTGATTCCCGCTGTCGCGGTAAACGCATAAGAACCAAGCAAACAAACAAATAGACCGCGCACTAGCGGCGTAAACAAACGCCGCTGCATCTCGGTATTCATGATCACTTTCTCCTGTTAGGAAGCATTGTTTCGGGTAACGGTGCAACGCCATTGGAATATGCAATGTCCGTACCCAAACACACGTGAAAGTGATGCCGCTGCGAGCGCCTCTGTATTAGCAATTTGTTCAAATAGTTACGGTGGCCGATGGCGGTTACGCAGGGCGGGGCTTGCTAAATTGCATGCGAAATAGGGCCTGGGGTGCCTGAATTGCGTCACCCGTCGGATTACGTCCATAGTGACGCAATATGTTAGTCACCCGCCTACTTCGGCAGCTTCCTCGTGGTAACCACAATGAACGGCAGAACGCTGGTAAGTTAAGACGATTAAGGGGCGACGTCACTCCGAAGAGGGCTACATCGGCAATGAATTTCAGTGGAAGGGACGCGGAAGGAAATAGTGCAGGCCGCTTTACTCCGGCCCCCTGAGTCGTTCGCCAATGTGGAAAAGAACATCAGCCTTTGGTGTGCATGGCGTCGTTGACGACGTTGCGGGTCAGGTGAGGGGCGAACATCTCGATGAAATCGTAGGTATAGCCGCGGAGGTAGCTGTTCTTGCGGATGCCGATGCGGGTTGTGCTCGGTTCGAACAGGTGACTGGCATCGATGGCGCGCACATGCGTGTCGCGTTTCGGATCGTAGGCCATCATCGCCACGATGCCGACGCCCAGCCCGAGTTCGACGTAGGTCTTGATGACGTCGGCGTCGATGGCCGTCAGCACGACGTTCGGCGTCAGCCCCTTGTCCGCAAAAGCCTGATTGATCTTCGACCTGCCGGTGAACGCGAAATCATAGGTGATGATCGGAAACGCGGCGATTGCCTCCACCGTGAGTTTTTTCACCTTCAGCAGCGGATGCCCGGGTTGTACCAGCACGCAACGGTTCCACTTGTAGCAGGGCAGCATCACCAGATCGTCGTACAGCTCGATTGCCTCGGTCGCGATGGCAATGTCGGCTTCGCCGGAGGCCACCATCTCGGAAATCTGCGTCGGACTGCCCTGGCGCAACGACAGCCGCACTTCCGGATAGCGTTTGGTGAACCGCTGGATGATCTGGGGCAGTGCATATCGCGCCTGCGTGTGCGTGGTCGCGATGGTAAGGCGACCCTTGTCCTCTTCGGTAAATTGCTCCCCGACCTGCTTGAGGTTCTCGACATCCTTCAATATGCGCCGGGCAATATCCAGGATTGCTTTCCCGGGTTCGGTGACGGCGACGACGCGCTTGCCGTGGCGGACGAAAATATCGACACCGAGTTCTTCCTCCAGGCTGCGAATCTGTTTGCTGATACCCGGCTGGGAGGTATGCAGAACCTCGGCCGCGCTCGAGAGATTGAGGTTCTGGCGGGCAACTTCGCAGATGTAGCGTAACTGCTGCAGTTTCATGGGCGATTGTGCCGACGAAACGCCGGCTAAATAAGGGATTCGTATTTAATACTAACAGAATAGTCATAAGCAATATAAGGACTGCCGGTATCATCCGCCCCATCGTCGACGACACGAGTTGAGACGGGGCGCGCAAACGCGGCCCGCAGGGTGAAAAAATGGAACTGGGCTACGCCCTGTCGGGGTTGCTGGTCGGATTTATCGTAGGGCTCACCGGCGTCGGCGGCGGTTCTCTGATGACGCCGGTGCTGGTCATGATATTCGGAGTCTCCCCCGCAACCGCCGTGGGAACCGATCTGCTTTACGCATCCTTCACCAAGGCCACCGGAGTCTGGGTGCATGCCCGCCGTGGCAATGTCGAGTGGAAACTGGTTGGGTGGCTTGCCGCCGGGAGCATTCCCGCTGCGCTCGTCGCCCTCGTAGCTTTGCACTTTCTCGGGGTGGACAGTCATCGTGTAAGTGGCCTGATCACGGGTTCGCTGGGCATAGCCCTGATACTTACCGCGCTGGCAATTCTGTTCAAGGAGCGGCTGCAAGGTCTGGGCAGGCATGGCGCTGGCAAAGAATGGCGTGAGCGCCACATCGTTCCGGCTACCATCGCGACCGGTGCGGTCATCGGCGCGCTTGTCGCATTGAGTTCGGTTGGTGCCGGCGCCGTCGGGGTCGCAGCGCTGTTCTGGCTGTTTCCGCTATTGCCCGCCTCGCGCATCGTCGGCAGCGATATCGCGCATGCGGTTCCGCTGACTGCCGTGGCCGGGCTGGGACATTTCTACATGGGCACGGTCGATTGGCACCTGCTCGGCAACCTGCTGATCGGCTCGCTCCCCGGGATCTATCTCGGCAGCTTGCTGAGCGGGCGCATTGCCGATCGCTGGCTGCGTCCGGCCCTTGCATCGATGCTGGTGCTGGTCGGCGGCAAGCTGGTCTGGTAATCGGCGCCAAAGACTGAATTCGCAGAAGGCAAACTCATGTACGTTTACGATCAGGTCGACCGCAATCTCGTCAATGAGCGGGTAGCCCAGTACCGCGACCAGGTGCGGCGTTTTCTTGCCGGCGACCTGAGCGAAGATGAATTCCGGCCGTTGCGCCTGCAGAACGGGTTGTATATACAGCGGCATGCGCCGATGTTGCGAGTGGCAATCCCCTACGGCCTGTTGTCTGCAACCCAACTGCGCATGCTGGCCTCGATTGCACGGCGGTATGACCGTGGCTACGGGCATTTCACGACGCGGCAGAACATCCAGTACAACTGGCCCAGGCTGGAAGATTCGCCCGACATCCTCGCGGATCTCGCGTCGGTGGAAATGCATGCAATCCAGACCAGCGGCAACTGCGTGCGCAACATCACATCGGATGAATTTGCGGGTGTCGCACCTGACGAGGTGCTCGATCCCCGGCCGCTGGCGGAAATCTTGCGGCAGTGGTCTACATTTCATCCCGAGTTCGCCTTCCTGCCCCGAAAATTCAAGATCGCGGTCAATGGCGCCGAGGAAGACCGCGCGGCAACCGCGTTCCACGACATCGGTTTGTACTTGCGCCGCGGACCGGCCGGCGAAGTCGGCATGAGCGTATTGGTCGGCGGCGGCATGGGACGCACGCCGATCGTCGGCCCGGTAATCCGCGAGTTCCTGCCTTGGCAGCACATGAATACGTATATCGAAGCGGTTCTGCGCGTGTACAACCGCTACGGCCGCCGCGATAACCTCTACAAGGCCCGTATCAAGATCCTGGTCAAAGCGCTGGGAACCGAAGAATTCGCGCGCCAGGTGGAGCAGGAGTGGGCTCTGACCAAAGACGGACCGGATACGCTCACTGACCAGGAGCTGGCCCGGGTATCGGCCCACTTCGCCGCGCCGGATTACGGAACCCGGCTCGCGGACGATGTCGAATTCAATCGGCACCTGAGCAAGAACGCCGGGTTTGCGCGCTGGGCGGGACGCGCGGTCAACGCGCATCGCATTCCGGGTTATCGCGCCGTTGTGTTGTCGTTGAAGAAGACCGGCGTTCCGCCGGGAGACGCCACCGCCGAGCAGATGGACCTGGTCGCAGACTGGGCCGAGCGTTTCGGTTTTGGCGAAGTGCGCGTGTCCCATGAGCAGAATCTCATCCTGCCCGACGTGCGCGCGAACGATTTGTTCACCCTGTGGGAAGAAGCCCGCAAGGCCGGGTTGGCCACGCCGAATCTGGGGCTGCTGACCGACATCATCGCCTGCCCGGGCGGGGATTTCTGCTCGCTTGCCAACGCCAAATCCATTCCGATCGCGGAAGCCATCCAGCGCCGCTTTGACGATCTCGATTTTCTGCATGACATCGGCGAACTGAACATCAACATATCCGGCTGCATGAATTCCTGCGGCCATCACCATGCCGGCCATATCGGCATCCTCGGCGTCGACAAGGACGGCGAGGAGTGGTATCAGATTTCAGTCGGTGGCGCCGACGGCTCGCAGGCCGGGCGCGGCCGCAGCGCCATCGGCAAGGTGATCGGGCCGTCGTTCAAGGCGGACGACATGCCCGATGTCATTTCGCGGCTCGTCGACATATACCTCGAAAAACGCGAAGCCGAAGAACGCTTCATCGACACGGTCGGACGCCTGGGCATCGCGCCTTTCAAGTCGGGCGTCTACGGCTCGCCGCTGCGCACGCGCGAAGGGGCGGTGGCCAATGCCTGAGATCATTCTGCGCGATGCCGTGGTGGCCGATGACTGGCAGGTCCTGCGCCCGGCCGCGGACGGACCGGCCGTCGTGCCCGCGGGCCGCGTCATTATTCCCCTCCCTGTGTGGCTCGATGAGCAGCCCGGATTGGCCGCTCGCGACGATGTCGGCGTCTGGCTGGCGGGTACGGATGATCCGTCGAAGATCGCGCCTTCATTGACTGCGTTGTCGCTGATCGCGATCGACTTTCCGAAATTCACCGACGGACGCGGTTACTCGATCGCCTACCTGCTGCGTTCGCGTTTCGGCTATCGCGGCGAGTTGCGCGCAATAGGCGACGTGCTGCCGGATCAGTTGTTCTACATGAAGCGCGTCGGGTTTGACGCGTTTGCAGTGCGCGCGGACAAGGACATCCGTCAGGCTTTGCGCAGCCTGCGTCCGTTTACCGATGCCTATCAGGGCTCATGGGACAACGCGGTTCCCGCATTTCGCCGTCACGATCGCGCCTGGCCGCCCGCCCAAAACAAGTCGTGAAAGCGGACGCAGCCATGCACGGCCAGCCCATTGCTTCGTCGCAGAATTCCGGCTACCCGGCGGGGATTCTGGTTTCCCGGCTGAAAGAAATTGCCGGCGAGTTTGGCCATGTAGCATTCGCCAGCAGCCTCGGCGCCGAGGACATGGTGGTGGCGGACGCCATATTCACGGCAGAGCTGCCGATTGCCGTATTCACGCTCGATACCGGCCGCCTGCCGCGCGAAACGCTGGACCTGCTGGAACGCATGCGCGGACGCTATTCCCGTGAAGTGGAAATATTCCGGCCCGGTGCGGATGAAGTTGCCGGTTACGTCTCCGCGCATGGTGCGAATGCTTTGTATGAAAGCGTCGAGCTGCGCAAGAAATGCTGTCACATCCGAAAGGTGGAACCCCTGGCGCGTGCCCTCGCCGGCCGGGATGCATGGGTTACGGGATTGCGCCGGGCCCAGTCGGTCACCCGCACGGATCTCCCGCTGCGCGAATTCGACGCCACCCATGGCCTCGTAAAATTCAATCCGCTGGCCGATTGGAGCGAAGAGGAAGTGTGGGCGTATATCCGTGACCGCGAGGTGCCTTACAACGCATTGCACGACCGCGGCTATCCGTCGATCGGCTGCGATCCATGCACGCGTGCGATACGTCCAGGCGAAGACGTTCGCGCCGGGCGCTGGTGGTGGGAATCGAAGGACAACAAGGAATGCGGGATCCACGTCTCGCCGTTAACCAAGCCGATCGGGGAAAAGACACTGTGAGTGCCGCAATGCAGATCGATTCGACGCGCATCAACCATCTCGACTGGCTCGAGTCGGAGGCCATTCACATCATGCGTGAAGTGGCGGCGGAATGCGCCAATCCGGCGCTGCTGTTTTCGGGCGGCAAGGATTCCATCGTGATGCTGCGGCTCGCGGAGAAGGCGTTCCGTCCCGGAAAGTTCCCGTTTCCGCTGCTGCACATCGACACCGGCCACAATTTTCCCGAAGTCATTGCCTTTCGCGATGCGCGTGTCGCCGAACTCGGCGAGCGCCTGATAATCGGCCACATGGAAGATTCGATTCGAGCGGGCAGGGTGCGATTGCGTTCGGAGGACGAAAGCCGCAACGTGCATCAGTCGGTGACTTTGCTCGACGCAATTGCCGAGCATGGTTTCGATGCCTGCATCGGCGGGGCGCGGCGCGACGAGGAAAAGGCGCGTGCGAAAGAACGCATATTTTCCTTCCGTGATGAATTCGGCCAGTGGGACCCCAAGAACCAGCGCCCCGAGTTATGGAGCCTCTACAACACGCGGGTACACAAAGGCGAAAACATCCGCGTTTTTCCGATCAGCAACTGGACCGAACTCGACGTCTGGCAGTACATCGACCGCGAAAAACTGGAAGTTCCTTCGATCTATTACGCGCACTGGCGTGAAGTGGTGCGCCGTCCCGGCGGTTTGCTGCCGGTGTCGGATCTGGTGCGACCGAAGGCAGGTGAAACCGTGGAAACGATTTCCGTGCGCTTTCGAACCGTCGGCGATATGACCTGCACCTGCCCGGTGGAGTCCACCGCCGCAACCGCGGAGGCGATCATCGTCGAAACGGCGACGACCCGCATTACCGAGCGGGGCGCGACGCGCATGGACGACCAGACCTCGGAAGCATCGATGGAACTGCGCAAGAAGGAAGGATACTTTTAACGTGTCGGCGATCGAAGCCCTGTCTCCGGTGGATACCGGCATGCTGCGCTTCTCGAGCGCGGGCAGTGTCGACGATGGCAAAAGCACGCTGATCGGCCGGCTGCTGTACGACACCAAGGCGATATTCGAGGATCAGCTTTCCTCGATCGAGAAATCCACCAAGCGTCGCGGTCAAACCGGCATCGATCTTTCGTTGTTGACAGATGGCTTGCTCGCCGAGCGCGAGCAGGGCATCACCATCGATGTGGCTTACCGTTATTTCGCCACGCCGTCGCGCAAATTCATCATCGCCGATACGCCCGGGCACGAGCAATACACCCGCAACATGGTCACCGGGGCATCGACTGCGGACCTGGCGATCGTGCTGGTGGATGCGCGCAAGGGATTGCTGACGCAGTCGCGTCGCCATGCTTACATCGCCAGCCTCCTGCGCATTCCACACGTGGTGCTGGCGGTGAACAAGATGGATCTGGTGGATTATTCGCAGCGGGTTTTCGACGACATCAGCAAAGCCTTCGACGGTTTCATCCGCGACCTCGATTTCCATCGCGTCGACGCCCTGCCGATGTCGGCGCTGCGGGGCGACATGGTCGTCGACCGTGGCGAGAGTCTGTCCTGGTACCGCGGGCCGACGTTGCTGGAAATTCTCGAGAGCGCCGAAGTGGCGCGTTCCGCCGTGCACGGGCAACTGTTTTTCCCGGTGCAACTGGTGTCCAGGCCAGGGGACAGCGGGGTGGAAGGGGCGCGCGGCTATGCCGGCCGGATCGAATCCGGCAGTATCGGCGTCGGCGACGCCATTACCGTGCTGCCGTCCGGGCAGACTTCGCGGGTGCGCGCGGTCCGCACTTTCGACGGGGACATCGAGCGGGCGCAGGCGCCGCAGTCGGTAACGGTGGTGCTCGAAGACCAACTCGACATCTCGCGCGGCGAGGTATTGGGGGCAACCGGAGCATTGCCCGTCGTTGCGCGCGAATTCGATGCGACGTTGTGCTGGCTGGCAACTGAGCCCTTCAATCGCAGCCGGCGCTATCTGATCAAGCAGGGATCGCGGGTCGTAAAAGCGCTGTTCGGTTCTCCGCAATACCGGACGAACGTCAACACGCTGGCGCAGGAACCGGCGGACACGTTTGCGCTGAACGACATCGGACGCATATCGGTCAAGACAGCGCAGCCCATAGCATTCGAACCCTATCGCCGCAATCGCTCGGCCGGCAGCTTCATCGTCATCGACGAGACCAGCAACAATACCGTTGCCGCCGGGCTTATCGAACAAGTCTGACTTTTCGCAGCACAGGAACGCAAGATGACCTATGTAGTGACGGAATCGTGCATCAACTGCAAGCATACCGACTGCGTGGACGTGTGTCCGGTCGATTGCTTCGTCGAAGGAGCGAATTTCCTGCTCAACGCGCAAGCGGCAAAAGCCTGGCCGCCGATCATCGAGAAGAAACATGCGCCCGTCGATGCGGATCACTGGGCGCAGATCAAGGACAAACGCACTTTGCTGGAGTTGGCCTGATGGGCAAGGTCTATCTCATAGGCGCCGGGCCCGGTGCCGCCGACCTGATCACCTTGCGGGGCGCCGACTTGTTGAAACGTGCCGATATCGTCTTTTACGACGCGCTGGTACAAGCGGAGATGCTCGAATTGGCGCCCGGCGCAAAACAGGTGGCCGTGGGCAAGCGCTGCAGCCGCATTTCGACCGACCAGCGCTTCACCAATCGCAACCTGGTGGAAGCTGCCGCCAAATATGACATCGTGGTCAGGCTCAAGGGAGGCGATCCGATGCTGTTCGGCAGGGCGCAGGAAGAAATCGAGGCGCTGGAATCGGCCGGTGTGGCTTACGAGATCGTGCCCGGTATCACATCGGCCCTCGCCGCCACTGCGGAACTGGGCGTTTCACTGACCGAGCGAGGCGTCAGCCGTAGCGTCGTTTTCGCTACGCCGCGGGTTGGCGAAGGCGAGGACGTCAGCGACTGGGCGCCGGCGGTAGCCAGGGCGGATACGGCGGTGCTGTACATGGCGATTGGCCAGGCGGTGGAAATTGCGGGAATACTGGAAGCGCAGGGCATGCCGCTGTCGACCCCTGTCGTTCTGGTCGAGAATGCGTCGTTGCCGGCTTCCCGGCATGTTGGATCCACGTTGCGCGGACTGAAGGACGGTGCCGCGCGAGGGCTGTCCGGTCCGGCATTGCTGTTGTTCGGCGACGTTTTCAGGAAGCGCGCCCATGCCCTGATCGGGCGGGAACTGATGACCGGCGATGTACCGCTGCAGGCCGCCCCCCGCTGAGGGGCGAGCGGTTGGAGCCAAAGAAAGCCGGTGTAAAGCCGGTTTTTTACTTTATTCAATAATGAAATAATGAAATGAGATTATATTATTTCCAATCATAACGAGAGGCAG
>JANXPQ010000071.1 GCA_025357235.1 Betaproteobacteria bacterium | reverse complement strand
GCTGCGCCGATGTGCTGGTGATGCCGGGCGACATCATGGTCGGGGACGAGGAAGGCGTGGTCTGCATCCCGCGCCACGTGGTCGAGCAGGTCGCGCAAAGCGGACTGGAGATGGAGGAGCTGGAAGCCTGGGTGCTGGAAAAAGTCCAGGCCGGCGCGCCGATCGCCGGCACCTACCCGCCGAACGAGCCGATGCGCGCCGAATACGAGGCGTGGAAGAAGAAGCGCTGAAGCATGGATACGATCTTGTTCGACCTCGGCGCGGTGCTGGTCGACTGGAATCCGCGTTACCTGTACCGTCCGCTGTTCAAAGGCGACGAAAAGGCCATGGAGCACTTCCTGGCCGAGATAGCGCCGCCCTGGTGGAACCTCGAGATCGATGCCGGCAAGACTTTCGACCAGGCGGTTGCCGAACGCATTGCGGTCCATCCGGATCATGCCGAAATGATTGCCTTGTGGCGGGACGGCTGGGAAAAGATGCTGAGCGACGAGATTGCCGGCAGCGTTGCGATCCTCGGCGAGCTGCGCGACAAAGGACATCGGCTGCATGCGCTCACCAATTGGTCGGCGGAAACCTTCCCGATCGCGCGCCGCCGCTTCGAATTCCTGAAATGGTTCGAAAACATCGTGGTATCCGGAGAGGTCGGGCTGGCGAAGCCCGATCCGCGCATCTTCGAACTGACCATCGATCGCTGCAAACTGATGCCGTCGAGGACTGTGTTCGTCGATGACAGCCTGAAAAACGTCGAAGCCGGCCGCAACGCTGGCCTGCATGCGTTGCATTTCCGCGGTCCGGAGCAATTGCGCACCGACCTGAACAATCTGGGCCTTCTGTAACCCGGCCCTGCAACCGAAGAGAAAATCCATGAGAACGAACAATCTGCTGACGCTGCTCGTAACGTTGCTTGCCACGGTATTGCTGGTTTCCTGGCCCGCCCGCGCCGAGGATGCCATCAAGACGGTGTATCACCTGCCGGACGAAAGGCTGGCGACGCTGGCGATGAACAACGTCAACAATCATCTCTTTGCGGATCCCGGGGTGAAAATCGTCGTGGTGGCGTTGTCGACCGGCGTGCGCGCCTTCACGTTCGGTGCGCAGGATGCCGGCGGCCGGCCTTACGCCGACTGGGTCGATCAGCTCACTGCCAAAGGCGTGGAATTCCGCATCTGCCAGAACAGCATGAATGCGCTGAAGCTGACCAGGAAGGACCTGATCGACAAGGTCGAGGTCGTGCCTTCAGGCGTGGCGGAAATCGCCCGGCTTCAGGCCAGGGAAGGCTTCGTCTACATCCACCCATGAGAGCAAGGTCGCGGGCCGGACGCTAGAATTGCGGCTGAATCAGCAAAAAACAAAACCCGGGAAGAGAGAAAATGAGCGCATCCACAGCAAGAAAGATCGTCGCGGAGACGGCAACGACTTACCAGAACCTGATCGGCGGCAAATGGCAGCCCGCTTCCGACGGCCGTACGGTCGACATGGTGAGCCCCAGCGACGGACTGGCCTTCGCCAAAATCGCACGCGGCACCAAGGCCGACGTCGATGCGGCGGTGAAGGCGGCCCGTCATGCCTTCGAGGAAGGCGCATGGAGCAAGCTTACGGCCGTGGAGCGCGGCCGCCTGATGACCAAGCTCGGCGAGGCCATCCTCGCCAACCACGAAGAACTTTCCCAGCTCGAAGCGCGCGATTGCGGCAAGCCTATGAAACAGGCGCGCGCCGACATCACTGCGGCCGCGCGCTACTTCGAGTACTACGGCGGCGCAGCCGACAAGGTCCACGGCGACACCATCCCCTTCCTCGATGGCTACATGGTGACCATCATGCGCGAGCCGAAGGGCGTCACCGGGCACATCATTCCGTGGAATTATCCGGCCCAGATGTTCGGCCGCAGCCTGGCGCCGGCACTGGCGATGGGCAACGCAGTGGTCATGAAGCCGGCGGAAGATGCCTGCGTCGCCCCGCTGCGCATGGCACAGCTTGCGCAGGAAGTCGGCTTTCCCGATGGCGCATTGAACGTCGTCACCGGCATCGGCGAAGAGGCCGGCGCCGCGCTCGCCGCCCATCCGGGCATCGATTTCATGTCGTTTACCGGCTCGCCGGAAGTGGGCACGCTGGTGCAGAAAGCGGCGGCGGAAAACCATATCGGCTGCACGCTGGAACTGGGCGGCAAGTCGCCGCAGATCGTTTTCGAAGATGCGGACTTCGATGCCGTGGTGCCGGTGGTCGTCAATGCCATCGTGCAGAATGGCGGGCAGACCTGCTCCGCGGGCAGCCGCGTGCTGGTGCAGAAATCCATCTACGACAAATTCGTAGCACTTGTCGTCGCGCGGTTCAAGCTGTTGCGCGTCGGAAGCCACGCGATGGATCTGGATTGCGGGCCGCTGATCTCGGAAAACCAGAGGAAGCGCGTGCATGGTTTCATCGACCGGGCCAAGAAAGACGGCATCCCGGTGCTGGCCGAAGCGCAACTCGCCGACGGCGTGCCCTCCGGCGGCTTCTACGTCGCTCCAGTCCTGTTCGGTCCCGTGCCGCGTAACAATTCGCTGGCGTGCGACGAAGTGTTCGGCCCGGTGTTGTCGATCATTCCCTTCGAGGACGAGGCGGATGCGGTGAAGCTGGCCAATGCGACGGAGTTCGGGCTGGTGGCGGGCATCTGGACGCGCGACGGCGGGCGGCAGATGCGCGTGGCAAAAAAAATGCGCTGCGGCCAGGTATTCGTGAACGGCTATGGCGCGGGCGGGGGAATCGAACTGCCTTTCGGCGGCGTGAAGAAAAGCGGCCACGGCAGGGAAAAGGGCTTCGAGGCGCTGAAGGAGTTTTCGCACACCAAGACGATCGTGTTCAAGCACGGATGATTCGTCCGTTCACCGGCCTGCGGCCCGCAGCGGGGCGCGCCGCCGAAGTCGCTGCGCCGCCTTACGACGTGCTTTCCACCGAAGAAGCGCGCAAACGCGCCGCGGGAAAACCGTGGAGTTTCCTGCACATCTCCAAACCGGAAATCGATCTTCCGCCCGGCACTGATCCATATGCGCCCCAGGTTTATGCGAAGGCCGCCGAAAACCTGCAGCGCATGCTCGCGCAGAAGATGCTCGAGCGCGACCGGCAACCCTGCTATTACGCCTACCGGCTGATCATGGATGGTCATGTGCAGACCGGTGTGGTGGTGGCCGCCTCGGTGGCCGATTACGACACCAACCGCATCCGCAAGCACGAGTTCACCCGTCCGGACAAGGAGGACGACCGCGTTCGCCAGATCGAGGCGTTGAACGCGCAAACCGGCCCGGTGCTGCTGGCCTACCCGAACGCGCCGGACGTCGATGCGCTGCTTGCGCAAGTCACGGGCGGCGAGCCAGTCGCCGATGTCACGGCGGACACCGGCGTGCGCCACAGCCTGTGGAAAATCGAAGATGCAGCGGTGCAGGACAGGTTGACGCAGGCATTCGATGCAATGCCTGCGCTCTATATCGCCGATGGCCATCATCGCTCGGCCGCCGCGTCGCGGGTTGCTGCGGCGCGGCGTGCCGCCGGTCCGGAGAGCTGTAACTTTTTTCTCGCTGTGGCATTTCCACATCATCAGATGCGCATCCTGCCGTATAACCGCGTGGTCACCGACCTGAACGGGCTCAGCCGCCAGGAATTCCTGTCAAAGATTGGCCAGAGTTTTTCGCTGCGTGCCGCCTCCGGCGCCGTGACGCCGGCGAAGCCGGGCGAGTTCGGCCTTTACCTGACGGGCCAATGGTATCGGTTGAACATTCATCCGGACCTTGTGCCGATGAACGACCCGGTCGAGCGCCTCGATGTCAGCCTGCTGGCCGATCGCCTGATGGCACCCATCCTTGGGATCATCGATCCCCGGCGCGACAAGCGCATCGATTTTATCGGCGGCATACGCGGCGTGGCGGAGTTGGAAAGGCGGGTCGACAGCAATGAAATGGCGTCGGCGTTCTCGATGTTTCCTACCGGCATGGAAGACCTGATGGCGGTGGCCGATGCCGGCGAAATCATGCCGCCGAAATCGACCTGGTTCGAGCCGAAACTGGCCGACGGGCTGGTGTCGCATGTTCTGGATTAGTACAGGACTGTTAACTATCGGGTTACATCGGGTTACACTAGGCGCACGAATTGGGCAGCCAAGAACCCGCTTTTCGAATGAGCTCCGAGCTGATCGGATCCGGCGGGCAATAAAAATTCGCAGGCGAGCGCCCAACCGGAGGAGCATTTTTGAAGCCCACCGATATTGCGGCACCCGACTACTTCCATAAGGTCGTGGATTGTCAGTGGGCGTGTCCCGCCCATACCCCTGTTCCGGAATACATCAGGATGATCGCCGCGGGCCGTTACGGCGACGCCTACATGGTCAACTGGAAGTCGAACGTCTTCCCCGGCATCCTCGGCCGCACCTGTGACCGCCCCTGCGAACCGGCCTGCCGGCGCGGGCGAGTCGAGGAGCACAACCAGGCCAAGCCCGAACCGGTCGCGATCTGCCGCCTCAAGCGCGTGGCCGCCGACAACAAGAGCGACATCCGTCCGCAATTGCCGAAAGCACCGGCACAGAAGAATGGCAAGCGCGTGGCCTGTATCGGCGGCGGGCCGGCATCGCTGACCGTGGCGCGTGACCTGGCGCCGCTCGGCTACGAAGTCGTGGTCTTCGACCAGGACCGCAAGGCCGGCGGCATGATCCGCACGCAGATTCCGCGCTTCCGCCTGCCCGAAGAAGTCATCGACGAAGAAGTCGGCTACGTGCTCGACATCGGCGTGGAGTTCCGCGGCGGCGTGCGCATCGACAGCATGAAGAAGCTGCTTTCCGAGGGATTCGATGCGGTTTTCGTCGGCTCGGGCGCGCCGCGCGGCCGCGAGCTCGCAATTCCCGGCCGCAAGGAAGCGGCAAACAACGTTCACATCGGCATCGACTGGCTCGCCTCGGTGTCGTTCGGCCATATCGAAAAGATCGGCCGGCGCGTGATCGTGCTCGGCGGCGGCAATACGGCGATGGACTGTTGTCGTACCTCCCGGCGACTGGGCGGCGACGACGTCAAGGTCATCGTGCGCAGCGGTTTCGACGAAATGAAAGCCAGCCCGTGGGAGAAGGAAGACGCGGCCCACGAGGGCATTCCGATCCTGAATTATCTGGTGCCGAAGGCTTTCGAGCACCGCAATGGCAGGCTGACAGGCATGACCTTCGGGAAAGTCAAAGCGGTGTTCGACGACAAGGGTCGCCGTCAGCTCGTGCCTACCGGCGAAGCCGATCAGCGCTTCGACTGAGACGACGTGCTGATCGCCGTCGGCCAGGAAAACTCGTTCCCGTGGATCGAGCGCGACGCCGGCATCGATTTCAACCCATCGGGCATGCCGGTGGTCGACAAGACGACCTTCCAGTCCACGCAGCCGCGAGTGTTCTTCGGCGGGGACGCGGCATTCGGCCCGAAGAACATCATCTGGGCGGTGGCCCACGGCCGCGACGCTGCGATTTCCATCGACAAGTTCTGCAACGGCGAGGACGTGCGCGTGCGCCCCGGGCCGCTGGTGAACCTCGTCAGCCAGAAGATGGGCATCCACGAGTGGAGCTACGACAACGATATCTCGGGCGACCTGCGCCACAAGGTGCCGCTCAAGGATCAGGTCATCGCCCTGAAGAGCATCAAGGTCGAAGTCGAACTCGGCTTCGACGCGAAGATGGCCTTCGCCGAAGCGCAGCGCTGCCTGAACTGCGACGTGCAGACGGTGTTCTCGCCGCCGCTCTGCATCGAATGCGACGCCTGCGTGGACATCTGTCCGATGGATTGCATCACCTTTACCGCCAACGGCGAGGAAAAGGAATTGCGCGGGCGGCTCAGCGCACCCGCCGGGGAGTTTTCGCAGGACTTGTACATATCGGATCTGCTTAAGACCGGCCGCATCATGGCCAAGGACGAGGATGTGTGCCTGCACTGCGGGCTGTGCGCCGAGCGCTGTCCGACCGGCGCCTGGGACATGCGCAAATTTCTCCTGG
Source organism: Betaproteobacteria bacterium (assembly GCA_025357235.1). Lineage (GTDB taxonomy): Bacteria > Pseudomonadota > Gammaproteobacteria > Burkholderiales > JACQAP01 > JACQAP01. The sequence goes on along the minus strand of JANXPQ010000071.1, from coordinate 1,213 downwards.
ACGTCACGCACGCGGGGCCGGCATGTCGCAGCCAAAAATAAACGACTTCGTCGTCAAGTTTGCGAACATCAACGGCTCGGGGTCGGCGTCGGCCAACCAACTGTTCGCGAAAGCCATCCTGCGCATGGGCGTGCCGGTCAGCCCGCGCAATATCTTCCCGTCCAACATCCAGGGCTTGCCCACCTGGTACGAAGTGCGGGTTTCCGAGGCGGGCTATCTCGGCGCGCGCGGCGGCGTCGACCTGATGGTGGCGATGAATCCGCAGACCTGGGACAAGGATGTGCTCGGCATCGATCCCGGCGGCTACCTGTTCTACGACTCGACCAAGCCGCTGCCGAAATCAAAATTCCGCGAGGACGTGCGCGTCATCGGCGTGCCGCTGACGGAGATCTGCAACAGCGAGTATTCCGATCCGCGCCAGCGCCAGTTGTTCCGCAACATCATCTATGTCGGCGCGCTGGCCGCACTGCTGGAGATGGATATCGCCGAAATCGAGAAACTGATCGGCGAGCAATTCAAAGGCAAGGACAAACTGATTGCGCCGAACATCCGGGCGCTGCATCTGGGGCGCGACTATGCCAAGACGCATTTCGAATGCCCGATCGGCCTGAGCGTGCGCCGCGCCTCCGCCGTGGGCGACAGCATTTTCATCGACGGCAACACCGCCGCCGCCCTGGGTTGCGTGTACGGCGGAGCGACGGTTGCGGCGTGGTATCCGATCACGCCTTCTTCGAGCCTGGCCGAAGCATTCGCGCGGCATTGCAGGACCTATCGCAAGGACGAGTTGGGCAACAATCGCTATGCGGTGATCCAGGCGGAAGACGAGCTCGCTTCGATCGGCATGGTGATCGGCGCAAGCTGGAACGGCGCGCGTGCCTTCACCTGCACCTCCGGCCCCGGCATTTCGCTGATGCAGGAATTCATAGGCCTGGCCTACTTCGCGGAAATTCCCGCGGTGATTTTCGACGTACAACGTGGTGGTCCGTCGACCGGCATGCCGACGCGGACGCAACAGGCCGATGTGCTGGCCTGCGCGTATGCCTCGCACGGCGATACCAAGCATGTGCTGCTGTTTCCCGAAGACCCGGCCGAATCGAATTTGCGCAACAGCCGCTGCATGTTGTCCAGGTAGTCCGGACCGGTTTCGCTGTAGCGCGCATACCGGTCCTTGGTAGTGCCGCGCGTGAAGAACGCCCCGCGCGACGGATGCGTA
>JANXPQ010000550.1 GCA_025357235.1 Betaproteobacteria bacterium | reverse complement strand
CGGCCATGGATGCGATCATTACCGTCGATTCCGACCAGCGTATCGTGCTGTTCAACGTGGCCGCCGAGAAGATGTTCGGTTGCGGCGCCGACGAGGCGAGGGGAAGTTCGCTCGACCGGTTCATTCCGCAACGCTGGCGTGCAAGTCATCATGCGCACGTGGATCGCTTCGCACGCACCGGAGAAACTTCCAGACGCATGGGCAACCGGTCGATTCTGACCGCATTGCGGGCCGACGGCACCGAGTTCCCGATCGAGGCGTCGATCTCCCAGGCGGTATTCGGCGACCATAAGCTGCTTACGGTAATCCTGCATGACATCACGCAGCGCACCAGGGCGCAGGAAGAGGTTACCCGCGCAAACGACGAATTGCGCGAACTGTCGCTGGCCATGATCGAAGTACGCGAAGCCGAGCGCACGCGTATCGCCCGCGAGTTGCACGATGAACTCGGGCAGGTCCTGACCGCGCTCAAGATGGATGTGGAACTGTTCAGCACGAAAATCCCCCCCGACCGGGCCGATCTCGTGGAACATGCCGCTTCCATGAACAGGTTGCTCGATTCGACGGTTGCCACCACGCGCAGGATTTCGAGCGACTTGCGCCCGCTCGTGCTCGACGATCTGGGTCTTGGCGCTGCGGCCGAGTGGCTGCTCGAGGGCCTGGCGCAGCGTGCGGGCATCGCCTTCGAATTGAAAATGGATCCTTCCTGCGCCGAGCTGGGCGAACCGTACGCTTCGATGCTGTTCCGGGTCATGCAGGAGTCGCTGACCAACGTCGCGCGCCATGCACGGGCAACCCGCGTCACGGTGCGGCTGATGCGCGAGGGCGACGACGCCGTGCTCACCGTCTCCGACAACGGCGTCGGAATGAAAGCCGATTCGCGCGCGAAGCCCGGCTCGTTCGGATTGCGCGGCATCCGCGAGCGCGTATTGCTTCTCGGCGGAAAGCTCGCCATCGTCGACGAAATCTCCGGGGGAACGACCGTGTTGGTGCGCTTGCCGGTTTCGAAGAGGGGAGGGAGCGCGTGACCACGCGGATTCTGATAGCCGACGACCACGCGATCGTGCGCGAGGGACTGCGCCGCATCCTGGCGTCCGATCCGACATTCGTCGTCACGGGCGAGGCAAGCGACGGCAACGAAGTGATGGCGGCGGTGCGCGCCGGCGGTTTCGACGTCCTGCTGCTCGACCTCTCGATGCCGGGCCGCAGCGGAATAGAGTTGCTCAAGCGCGTGAAGGAGGAGCGGCCCGAACTGAGCGTGCTCGTGCTGTCGATGCATGCCGAGCAGCAATACGCGGTCAGGGCTATTCGCGTCGGCGCGTCCGGATACCTGACCAAGGACACCGCGTCCACCGCCTTGACCGCAGCCATTCACAAGGTCGCCGCCGGGGGCGTGTTCATTACGCCTGCTGTCGCGGAAGCGCTGGCGCTGGGCCTGCGATCGACCGACGGCGGACTGCCCCACAAGAGGCTGACCGATCGCGAGTTCGAAATATTCCTGATGCTGGCCAATGGAGAATCCGTTACCGGCATCGCGGAGCGCCTCAGCCTGAGCGTCAAGACGGCGAGCACGCACAAGACCCACATTCTGGAAAAAATGAAGCTCGGTTCGATCGCCGAGCTGGTCCGCTACGCGATCGAGCACAACCTTCTGGACTCCTAGGCCTAGGGCAGCCCGACTGCGGTGCGCCCGAGTGCGTCAAGTTCGTTTCGCCTAACTATCCTGCAAGCGAGCGGGTTCCCGCCCGTTCCTCACCCGAGTAGGAATCTTCCTGCAAGCCGCCGTGCGGCTTGTGCCGGGTCGTTTCGCCCGGCGCCTTGCCGCCTTCCGGCGGCTGCTCTAGGAATATTCCGATGCCGACCGGAGTTTCCCGCCTGCCGGAATCAGCGTCCGCCGATGGTGTGGCCCCGTGCGCCGTTCCAGACTGCAAGCCATGAATCAGACCAGCACAACGCAATTGAATGTCTTTGTCGTAGAAGACGCAGCCGAAGTCAGAAAGCGGCTTATCGAGATGGTTCGCGGGGTTTCGGGCATCAACGTGGTCGGGCAGGCAGATACGGTTGTCCAGGGGATGACCGACGTGCTGGAAAGCAACGTCGATGTGTTGTTGCTCGATCTGCAGCCGACGGGAGGAAGCGGACTCGAAGTTCTGGCTCGACTGAAACGGATGCGGCCGGAAATGCATGTGATCGTGCTTACCAACATTGCCGGCCCGCAATACCGCCAGGCAAGCATTTCGGCGGGCGCGGAATTCTGCCTCGACAAATCCCAGGAGTTTGGCCTCGTCCCGGGAATTCTCCGTGGCTGGGCCGAAGCGGCCGGTGATCGGCCGGCCGATTGAGCAAGGGCCGGATTGAACAACATTCAAAAGGAGAGAGCGATGCACGATTCGAACGTTGTTGCGATGGAGCCGGCTTGCGGGAGTACTTGCCCGCCTGCCCCGATGATGAAGGAAGTTATGCCCTACGACCGGGCCGTCGTCGGCTTGCCTGAACTGGCGGCGTTGCTCGGTGTCCCGCTCGACGTTCCCGCCGGCATGGTCGATGTCGAATTTTCGGTCCGGCGCCTTCGCCCGGGCGAGACGCTCTGCCGCGCCGGCGACGAATTCGAAGCCCTGTACATCGTGCGCTCCGGATTCCTGAAGACGGTCAGCCTGGACGGGGCGGGCAACGAGCAGGTGCTGGCATTCCCGATGCGCGCAGACGCGATCGGCGTCGATGGCTTCGACGGGGGGCACTACACGGTGGATGCGATCGCGCTGGATTCCTGTCACGTCATCATTGTGCCGTTCCAGCGCATCGCCGGGCTCGCTCGCAGCATTCCCGGCGTCGAGCGCCTCGTCTACTCCATCTTCAATCATGAGCTCGTGCACAGGCAGAACATGGTCAGGCTGCTGGGCATGCTCAACGCGGAAGCACGCGTCGCCGCCTTCCTGCTCGACCTGTCGGAGCGCTTCGGGCGGCTGGGTTGCTCGAAATCGTCCTTCATCCTGCGCATGACGCGCCAGGAGCTGGGCAGTTATCTGGGCATAAAGCTCGAGACGGTCAGCCGTGCGCTGTCTGCGTTCGCTGCTTCGGGCCTGATGGATGTCAGCCGCCGCGAGATGGTGTTGAACGACGTGGCAGCGCTGCGCCGCAAGCTCGAATCGCCGGCGGCGAAAGATTGCGCACGCCGTGCCGGCCAGCAGAGACCGGTGGCGCCGGTTTCATCGAGCGCGCGGGTTGCGTCGCGGACGCTGGCCCTGTCGCAGATGGCCGCCTGAACGGCGTAGCCGCTCAACTGGGTATTTTCGCCGAATGAAATTCACACTTCTTTAATCAGGAGGGGGCATTCATGTATCGACGCATTCTTATCGCAACGGATGGCTCGCGGCTATCCCGCAAGGCAATCGAAGAAGGGGTCGCGCTGGCACGATCGGTCGGTGCGTCGGTGGTCGGGTTCCATGCGCGCCCGCCGGTGATATTGCCGTACTACGCGGAGCCGGCCATCGTGCTTCCCCAGAAAACAGAAGAGCTGATCGAGAAACAGGGCATCGCCGCCGCCAAGAGATATTTGGCGAAAATCGAGGCGATCGCAAAAAAGGCGGGGGTCGCGTTCAAGGGTGCCGAGGTGGTCGATGCGTCTCCCGCCGATGCGATCGTCAAGGCCGCGAAGAAGGAGAAATGCGAATTGATCGTGATGGCTTCGCATGGGCGCCGCGGCATCTCCCGCCTGTTGCTGGGAAGCGAGACCAACCACGTTCTCACCAGCGCGCGCATACCGGTGCTCGTGGTGCGCTGATAACCCGCCGACGGAGTTGAGCCTGCCCGGGAGTTGCACGGAAGAGTGCCGCCATCCGCGCGGCTTGCGTTGCGCGCCGTGCCGCCGTCGCAGATGGCCTCGTGTGCCGCATTGTGGGACCATGGAAGCATTCGCCAATTGAACCTCATGCTTCAGCCGGGAAGGGACAGGCATGTATCGACGAATTCTCATCGCGACGGATGGCACGCGCCTGTCCCGCAAAGCCGTGGCGGAAGGCATCGCGCTGGCGCAATCGCTCCGTGCGACCGTGATCGGATTCCATGCACGCATGCCGGTAATGCTGCCTTACAAGCCGCCGCTCGCGCTTTCGCGCAAATCCAGGGATTTGATGGAAAAGCCCGGCATTGCCGCCGCCAAAAGATATCTGACAACGATGCAAGCGCTCGCGAAAAAGGCGGGCGTCGCGTTCAAGGGTATCGATGTCGTCGGTCCCTATCCTGCCGATTCGATCATCAGGGTGGCGAAGAAGGAGAAGTGCGGACTGATCGTCATGGCCGCGCACGGCCGCCGCGGCATCTTGCGCGTGTTGCTCGGAAGCGAGACCAATCACGTGCTCCTGTATTCGCACATACCGGTGCTGGTGGTGCGGTGAGGCCTAAAGGGCCGTGCGAAATTCCGTGACTGTCGTGACTCCGTGACTATCGTGACTATCGTAAAGGCGGGAAAGAGCGGGACGATGCAGCAGGAACCTAAACGTTACGAATTCAGGGCTTCTCGGCCGTCTTCGCACTTACGACAGTCACGGAGTCACGACAGTCACGGCTCTTCCGCCTGTTTCCATTGCGGCCTGCCGCTTCCCGCCGGCCGCCCATGGACCGCGCTGGTCGATGGCATGCAGCAACCGGTGTGCTGCCCCGGCTGCCAGGCGGTGGCGGAGGCGATCGCGCAAGGCGGATTGTCGTCGTACTACCGGTCGCGCACGGCTTACGCCGCGCGCGCGGGACCGGCGGAGCACGCCGATCCGGGTATCTACGACAGTCCGGAAGTGCAGGCGGGTTTCGTGCGTTCGCCCGGCGGGAACGAACGCGAAACCACGCTGATCATCGAAGGCAT
>JANXPQ010000547.1 GCA_025357235.1 Betaproteobacteria bacterium | reverse complement strand
TTCTCCCCTTCCGTCAGCGGAAGCAGATTCACGATGGGCTTGCCGCGACTGGCGCGACCGCCTTGCGGCACGTTGTAGACCTTGATCCAGTACAACTGCCCGCGACTGGAGAAGCACAGCACGTAGTCGTGGGTATTGGCGATGAACAGGTTGTCGATGAAATCGTCTTCCTTGGTCGCCGTCGCCTGCTTGCCGCGACCACCGCGCTTCTGTGCCCGGTAGTCGGCCAGGGGCTGCGCCTTGACGTAACCACTGTGAGACAGCGTCACGACGACATCCTCAGGCGCGATCAAATCCTCCATGCTGAGGTCCTGCGCATTCATGACGATCTCGCTGCGCCGTGCCTCGCCGAATTCGTCCAGCGTCTCGGTCAATTCTTTCGCGATAATTGCGGTGATGCGCTCGGGCTTCGCCAGAATGTCGAGCAAGTCGGCGATGGTATCCATGACCTCCTTGTACTCGTTGACAATCTTTTCCTGCTCCAGGCCGGTAAGCCGCTGCAACTGCATCTCGAGAATACGCTGGGCCTGCACCTCGGACAGCCGATACCCGTCTACCTGCAGCCCGAGGTCCGTCGACAGGCCCTCCGGTCGCGAGTCGGCTCCCACATCGGCCCTCGCCAGCATCGATTCAACCAGCTGGGAATGCCAGGCCCTCGACATCAGTTCGCGCTTTGCCTCCGCTGGCGCCGCTGCCGTCTTGATGAGGGCGATGATTTCGTCGACGTTTGATAGCGCGACCGCAAGGCCTTCGAGCACATGCCCCCGATCGCGGGCCTTCCTGAGTTCGAAAACGGTCCGGCGGGTGACCACCTCGCGCCGATGGCGCAGGAACGCCTCGAGAATCTCCTTGAGGTTCAACAGCCGCGGCTGGTTCTCGACCAGCGCGACCATGTTCATCCCGAACGTGTCCTGCATCTGTGTTTCTTTGTACAGATTATTCAGGATGACTTCCGGCACTTCGCCGCGCTTGAGTTCCACTACGAGCCGCATACCCTTCTTGTCGGACTCGTTCCTCAGATCGGAAATGCCCTCGATCTTCTTCTCGCTGACCAGCTCGCTGATGCGCTTCAACACCTGGTCGCCGCCGACCTGATAGGGCAGCTCGTCAATGACAATCGCCTGGCGGTTGCCTTTTTCCAGTTCCTCGACATGGGTCCGTGCTCGAATGACCACGCGACCTCGTCCGGTGCGGTACCCTTCCTTGACGCCAACGGTGCCGTAAATGATCCCCTTGGTCGGAAAGTCCGGTCCGGGGACAATTTCGATTAATTCGTCGAGGGTAATGTCCGGACGCTCAAGGATGGCCAGGCAGGCATTGATGATCTCGGCCAGGTTGTGGGGCGGAACGTTCGTGGCCATGCCCACGGCGATACCCGAAGAACCATTAATCAGCAGATTCGGTATCCTGGTCGGCAGGACGCTTGGCTCCTGCTCTTTGCCGTCGTAGTTGGGAACGAAATCGACCGTTTCCTTGTCGATATCGGCAAGGAGTTCGGATGAAATTTTTTCCAGACGGCATTCTGTATAGCGGTATGCGGCGGCCGAGTCGCCGTCGACCGAACCGAAATTGCCCTGTCCGTCGATGAGCACATGCCGCATCGAGAAATCCTGGGCCATGCGCACGAGCGCTTCATAGGTGGCGGAATCGCCATGCGGATGGTATTTGCCGAGTACGTCGCCGACGATGCGCGCGCACTTGACGTAAGGCCGGTTCCAGACGTTGTTGGCTTCATGCATGGCGAACAGGATGCGGCGATGCACCGGTTTGAGGCCATCGCGCACATCGGGGAGCGCACGGCCCACGATCACGCTCATGGCGTAATCGAGGTAGGAGCGGCGCATCTCCTCTTCAAGGCTAATTGGAAGGGTTTCTTTGGCGAATTGATCCATCAGGGCAAGTCAATTTTCTTGTTGCAAACTGTCATGAAAAAAAGTCGATCCATCTCGTACAATGAACCGATAGAGCAGGCGTTCGCTCGGCCGCAAGCACTGGCCAGCATAAGCGGCGCATTTTAACATGCCGACCCTTCCCGAGACATTGTTCGGCAAGGAAATTCCCGCTCCAAGGCATTCTTTCTGCTGGCGATTGGGGTGGTTTTCATCGCACCAAACGCTTGACATATCGATACCAAATTGCGCTGCGATCCACTTTTAACCCGCCGGGGAATGGGCAATAATTAGGTTATCCATTGACCAGCACGATCAGGAGAAAAGGCGATGCGACCAAAGACCAATCGGCTGTTGATGTTGCTAGTGGGTGCCGCTATTGCCGGCTGTGCCAGCCAGACCGAGCGCAGCAGTTCCGGCGGAGGCGGGCAAACCCAGATCGAATATGAGAGGGTCGGCGGCAGCACCAACGCCGTAACGAAGGAAGAATTGGAGCGGCGGGCCGCCGCCAAGGCAGTTGCCGAGGCCGCCCCGCAACCGGCACCCGCCCCCGAACCCGCTCCAGCTTACGAGCCGGAAAGAGAAGCGGTTCAGTACACCGATCGTCCTCTGGAAGAGAGCCCACCACCGAAGCCGCCCGTGGTAGCTGCTGCTCCCAAGGACGAAGCGACGCCCGAATTCCCGGTGACGAAATACGAGTTGCCGGTAGACGAGGAAGTCGAGGATCTCGGCCCGCAGGAGGATGAGTCCCAATCGGCGGAACAGGATGCCGCGCCCGCAGAGGATAGCTCCGTTGGCGAGACAACCGAATACGCTGAGGACCAGGAGGCGGCGGAATCCGGTGAGGTCGATGACCTTGGTCCACAGGATGATGATTCCACATCGGCGCAACAGGATGCCATGCCGGCAGAAGATAGCTCGGTAGGCGAGACCACCGAATACGCTGACGAACAGGAAGCGGCGGATTCTGGCGAAGTCGAGGATCTCGGCACGCAACCCGATGAATCCGGCACAGTCACCTATCCCGAGGAAAAGCGAGCGGTTGCCGAAAGCGTAGTCGGCAAACCGAAGGTTTATCCGGATGAGCCTGCTCCCACGGCAGCGCCTATCGCACCGAAAAAATCCGCGCCTGCGGCACCGAAATCGGTCAGCGTCAGTTTCGAAACGGAGCCCCTGTTCAATTTCGACAAGTCGACAATACGCAAGGACCAGGGCGCAAAGCTGGATGAATTCGTTTCCAGTCTTGGCGGCACGCAATATGATTCGATTGCCGTAGTGGGGCATGCCGATCGCATCGGCAAGGAAGCTTACAATCAGAAACTTTCGGAGCGCCGGGCCGAAGCAGTAAAAGCTTACCTCGTGCGCAAAGGTATACCGGCAGAGAAGATCCAGACCGAAGGCCGCGGAGAGGCCGAGCCCGTAACTGGCGACGCCTGCGCCAAGTCCCGCGGCAAGGTCCTGATCTCCTGCCTGCAGCCGGATCGCAGGGTGGACGTCAGCGTCAGCGCAACAAAGCAGTCTAATTGATTCTGTTTCCCGTCACCTCCGTATCGAAGCCCTGCGATCGCAGGGCTTTTTTTTAGAGATTCCCGATGCTGGATTCAAATTCCCGTTTTGCAGCGGAGCTGGTCATTGAGGCCTCCTGGGTCATACCTGTCGAGCCTTACGGCCGCGTACTCGAGAATCACGCGGTCGCGATCTCCGACGGAAATATCGTCGCGATGTTACCGCGCGACGAAATGATCGCGCGCTGCTCCGCTGACAAATCCTGCCGCCTCGACTCGCACGTGCTGATTCCCGGCCTGATCAATTTGCATTCGCATGCGGCCATGACGCTGATGCGCGGTCTTGCCGATGATCTGAAGCTCATGGATTGGCTGTCGAAACACATTTGGCCGGCGGAAGCCAGGCACGCCTCGGCGCAATTCGTCTACGACGGCACGCTGCTCGCATGCGCCGAAATGCTCCGTGGCGGAATCACGTGTTTTAACGACATGTACTTCTTTCCCGAGATGACCGCACGAGCGGCGCTCGACGCCGGGATGCGTGCCGCGGTAGGCATCATTCTGATCGAATTTCCCACCGCTTATGCGAGCGATGCACAAGACTACCTGCGCAAGGGCCTGGCAATGCGCGATGAGTTGAAGCACGAATCGCTGCTGAGCTTCTGCATGGCGCCCCACGCGCCCTATACAGTCAGCGACAAGAGTTTCGAACAGATCCTTACGCTGTCGGAGCAGCTGCAGATCCCGATCAATACCCACTTACACGAAACGCGCGATGAGATCAGCGAAAGCATGGCCAAGTTCGGCGCGCGTCCGCTCGCCAGACTGGAGAGGCTCGGTCTACTGGGCCCGAATTTCATCGCGGTGCATGCGGTGCATCTTGAGCCCGCTGAAATCGCCCTCCTCGCCCGGCTGGGCTGTTCGGTAGCGCATTGCCCGTCGTCGAACCTGAAGCTTGCCAGTGGCATCGCCCCTGTTGGCAGGATGCTCTTATCCGGCATCAACGTCGGCATCGGTACCGATGGGGCGGCCAGCAACAACCGCCTGGATATTTTCTGTGAAATGCGATTGGCCGCCCTTTTGGCCAAGACAACCAGTGAAGATGCGGAAATCCTCCCAGCCCACACGGCCTTGCGCATGGCAACACTCAACGCCGCCCGGGCGCTGGGGATCGAGCGGAAGACCGGCTCGATAGAGATAGGCAAATCCGCCGACTTGTGCGCCGTGAACTTGGATTCGATTGAGCTGTCTCCCTGTTATGATCCCGCGTCTCACTTGGTCTACGCGGCGGGCCGCGAACATGTAAGTGACGTATGGGTCGCAGGCAGGCAACTGGTGGGCTCAGGCCAGATTTTGGTTTTGGATGAACGCGGCATCATGCGCAAAGCCACGGAATGGAAATCACGCATCGCGGATTCAATTTAAAACAAGCCATCTTGCAGAAAAAATGATCAACGTCGATCCGGTCGAACTGCAGAAATTCAGCGAACTGGCGCATCACTGGTGGGATCCGCACAGCGAATTCAAGCCGTTGCATGACATCAATCCGCTGCGGCTGGGCTACATTGACCGGATAGCTGGGCTGAAGGGCAAGCGCGTTCTTGACGTAGGTTGCGGCGGCGGCCTGCTTTCCGAGGCCATGTCAGCCGCAGGCGCCAGAGTCACGGGCATAGACGTCGGCGACAAACCGCTGAAAGTGGCCCAAATGCATTTGCTGGAAAGCGGGCTCAAAGTCGAGTATCGCAAGATAACGGTAGAGGAATTGGCCGAAGAGCAGCCACGGGAGTACGACGTCATCACCTGCATGGAAATGCTCGAGCACGTGCCGGATCCAGCGAGCGTAATAAATGCATGTGCACGCCTGGTAAAGCCGGGCGGCAGGTGTTTTTTTTCCACCATCAATCGCAATCCCAAGTCCTATCTTTTCGCCATACTGGGCGCCGAATACGTACTCAATCTGCTTCCGCGGGGAACGCATGACTACGCACGATTCATCACCCCTGCAGAACTTGCAGGTTATTGCCGCCGTGCAGAACTTCAAACCGAACATCTGATCGGAATGAGTTACAACCCTTTAACCAAAATCTATTCCCTGACCGCTGACACGTCGGTCAACTACATCCTTAGCGCGCAATCGATTTGAGCGATTCCGCCGCACTACGGGTCATGTCCGGAAATTGGTTTTAGTTCGCTATGCAAAATTCAAGGAGACCGCTATGAATTCGAGAATCTGGCTGGCTGCCGCGGTAGTGGCATTGAGCGTGGGTGTTCAGGGCTGTTCTTTGAAACCTCAGTTCCTTCGGATCGATCCGGAAATAAAAGTAAAGGAAGAGCAGATCGGCAATGGCAAAACCATAGGTGTTCGAATCTCCGACTCGCGCGCAGACAAAAAACTGGGAGAGGTCGGAGATCCGGATCGCAAAATGGTTGACGTGAGGGTGGAAGAAGATCCCAGCCCGGCGATTTACGAGCGAGTAAAACAGGCACTGACCCGGTTGGGTTTCTCGGTGCAGCCATACAGCGAAACGATGGATCGCACGCTGGACATCCAAATCCGAAAACTCGAATTGCAATCCGTAAAACGGCCGCTGACTTTTGATACGGAACTCCGGGCCGAGGTAGCTGCCCACGCGGAAAATCCCACCGCGCATTACGATCGTCAATTCAATGTCAGGACTCGCAAGGAAGGCGCCGCTCCGCCATACGAGAAGGACAGCACGATGCTCGTCAACACCGCCGTGTCACAGGCGCTCGAAGACCTGCTCTCGGATGATCAATTGATCACAACCCTGGCGCAATGAATCCGGCGCCTCGACGTTCCCCCAGCACGGTACGCGGCGTATTGTTCGACCTTGATGGCACCCTGGCCGATACGGCACCCGATCTCGGATTTGCCCTGAATCAGCAACGCCAGAAGAGGGGAATGCCGGAACTTTCCATAGTTGATCTCAGATCCCATGCATCTTCCGGCGCTCGCGGCCTGTTGCAGCAGGGCTTCGGGATTCGTCCCGAAGATGCCGGCTACCTGGAAATGCGAGATGAATTTCTGGACCTTTACGAAGAAAATCTTGCGCGAAGCAGTACCCTCTTCCCCGGAGTATCGTCCCTTCTGAACGACATCGAGGACAGGGGACTGACCTGGGGTATTGTCACGAACAAGGCAGAACGCTTTACCTTTCCACTACTACGCGCACTTCGTTTGATGGATCGCGCCGCATGCGTCATCTGCGGCGACACAACGCCTCACGCAAAGCCCCATCCTGCGCCGTTGATCGAAGCCCTGTCCAAAATCGGAGCCTCTGCTGACCAGTGCATTTATGTTGGGGACGATGAGCGGGATGTACAGGCGGGTCACGCTGCCGGAATGAGCGTCGTCGTGGTGCGTTACGGCTATCTGGGAAACGGCCGTCCCCCGGAGGAATGGGGTGCCGACCTGCTCGTCGATTCACCGGCGGAACTCGGTCCGATCCTCTTTGAGGGGTTGAGACGTACCTGATCTGTTAGAATCTTGCCTGTTCCGGTTGAATTTGCATGGAACAAGCACCATCTTAAGTTTTAATTGGGGGCGACCTGGTTTCGACGCGGGTTGCAAAGCAGTGTAGTGCATGCCAAGGACCAGTTACCTTGTTAAACCAGCTGGAAAACGTATAGTCGCAAACGACGAACGTTACGCTCTAGCCGCTTAATACCGGCTGGACTCCGCACCGGCTCTCTCGCGGGCCGGGCTGGGCAACCAGCAGTGGAGCCATATACGTGAGATCGTGCTGTAGCGGGTTACTTGCTGCAGTATTAAAACTAAGGTAACTCGCTGCTTCCCAGCCTGTCGGTCGGCGTGGAAGCGGTTAGATCAAATGACCTGACTAAGCATGTAGTACTGCCTGTAGAGGACTTGCGGACGCGGGTTCGATTCCCGCCGCCTCCACCAGAACGTGTTTTTAAGGGTCCAAGCAGATCTAAGAGAGTCCACCGAAGTAACCTAAACCCGCGTAATGGCGGGTTTTTTTTCGTCCGACGTCTTTAAGGGTCTTCCCCGGTCGATTGACAGCCTCCTCTACGTGGGGGCATATTTAGGGGAATCTGTCCCCTTTCATTTGGTCGATGCCCCCAGATGGCCCTCACTGACCTCGCCGTGCGCAAGGCTGCTGTTCGAGACAAGCCCTACCGTCTCTCGGACGAGAAAGGTCTTTACCTTGAGATCGCGCTCTCGGGGTCGAAGTACTGGCGCTGGAAGTTTCGCTTCGCCGGCAAGGAGAAACGCCTCGCGTTGGGCGTGTACCCCGAGGTGTCCTTGGCGGAAGCACGGGTTGCCCGCGATGGCGCGCGGAAGTTACTGGCCTCGGGCGTGGATCCGTCGGAAGCGCGCAAGGCGCAGAAGGCCAGTCGGGTCGATCTGGCCGAGAACAGCTTCGAAGCGGTGGCCCGGGAGTGGTTCGCCAAATATGCCCCCACCTGGGTCGATACCCATTCTGACAAGATCATCCGACGGCTGGAGCGGGATATCTTTCCCTGGGTAGGCAGTAAATCGATCGACAAAGTGAGCGCACCTATATTATTGGTGTGTCTGCGCCGAATCGAAGCTCGCGGCGCGATCGAGACAGCGCACCGGGCCCTGCAGAACTGCGGTCAGGTGTTTCGCTATGCCATCGCCACCGGGCGTGCGGAGCGGGATGTGTCATCGGATCTGCGAAACGCCCTCTCCCCGGTTGTCGAATCCCATCATGCGTCGATTACGGATCCGAAGGCGATCGGCGCGCTGCTGCGGTCGATCGAGGGATACGAGGGTTCACTCGTGACCAAGTGCGCGCTGCGGCTGGCGGCGCTGGTGT
>JANXPQ010000493.1 GCA_025357235.1 Betaproteobacteria bacterium | reverse complement strand
CGCTATGCTAAGGTGCTCGACGCCGAGGGCAAGCCGCTCAGCGTGCGCGAGGCGCTGGCGCTCATCAACCAGACCCTCGACGAGGCGCTTTCCGAGCAGGAGGGGGATTTCGACGCCGATAGTCGCTGGGCGCTAACGTGGTTCGAGCAGTTAGGATTTGCCGAAGGTGATTACGGCGTGGCGGAACAGCTTTCGAAGTCCAAGAACACGAGCGTATCTGGAATGGTTGAGGCGGGCATCGTGGCGTCCAGAGCCGGCAAAGTGCGTCTCCTGAAGCCCGATGAATTGCCGGAGGATTGGGATCCAACAACCGATACGCGTCTCACTGCATGGGAGATGGTGCATCAACTCATTCGCGTTCTCGAGGCTGGTGGCGAAGGATCGGCAGCGGAACTTCTCCGGAAAATGGGTGCAAAGGCCGAAGTAGCGCGCGAACTGGCTTATCGGCTCTACACACTTTGCGAGCGCAAGAAGCGTGCGGCGGAGGCCTTGGCCTATAACGGATTGGTACAAAGCTGGCCGGAAATTGCGCGGCTCGCTCGCGAAGGCGCGCAGGTACAGATTCCCACCGCGCGCGACTTGTTCGCTGACGGCGAGGGTTAATTCGAAGCCTCTGACAGTGGCGCGGGAAAATGTTGTCAATATACTCATAGTTTGTTTACAATATAACACATGAATATTGACAAAAATTCCATTCGGCGTCGCGCACTCGTCTTGATTGACATGGACGACCGTGGCGTCGGCACACGCTTGGCCAGTGAATTCGGCCTTTCGCGTCAGGTCGCAAATGGCTATTTGCAGGCGTTGGCGCGCGAAGGATTCATCGAGGCCGAAGGGACAACGCGGGCTCGGGTCTACCGCATCAAATCGCTCGCGGAGGCAAAGCGATCCTACGCGCGCGACGGCTTGCAGGAAGACTTTGTCTGGCGCGAACTGATTGCTCCTCTGGTAATCGAGCTTGCGCCGAACGTACGCGACATCTGGCACTACGCGAGCACCGAGATGATCAACAACGCTATTGACCATTCCGGCTCGAAGAACGTACGAGTTGAAGTGCGCAAGAACGCGCTCTACACCGAGGTCGTGATCACCGACGAGGGAGAGGGCATTTTCCTGAAGATCCAGCGAGCGCTGGGGCTGCACGATCCGCGCGAAGCGATCCTGGAGCTAGCAAAAGGCAAACTGACCACTGCACCCGAGCAGCATTCGGGTGAAGGCATTTTCTTCACGTCGCGGGTGATGGATGTGTTCGAAATTGAATCGCATCACCTGCGCTTCAGTCATGCTCCGCGTGCACCTGACCTGATCGCAGAGCAGAAAACGGACACGCCGGGCACCAGGGTGCGGTTGCGTATTGACAACGATAGCCCGAGAAAAATGAGCGAAGTGTTCAAGGCTTTTACCGATTCCGAGGAGTACACATTCGACAAGACGGTAGTTCCACTTCGCTTGGCGCAGCATGAAGGCGAAAAACTGGTGTCGCGCTCGCAGGCGAAGCGAGTGGCGCACCGGTTCGAGCGGTTCAAACGCGTCGAACTCGACTTTACCGGCATTGAGGAAATTGGTCAGGCGTTCGCCGACGAGATGTTCCGGGTTTTCGCAACGGCCCATCCCGGAATCCGGATTACGCCTATCAATACCTCCCCGGCGGTGGCACAGATGATTCGACGCGTCGTTAGCGTTGCAGGAAATTCAAAATAATTAGCACCCGGACTACGAGACCACGGTGACATAGTTAAGGAATCAGCAATGGCGATCACGAATCAGGAACGTGTGGGCAAGGCGATGGAGCTGCTCCGCGCAGGACTCGCGCCGTTTGTCGAGCGCGAATTCAAAAGCCAGCATCAGGAGCAAGCCGCCGATGCGGCGCGCCGCTATTTCGCCGACGACCGTACGGTTGGCAAGAAGCCCGTCACCGAGTGGGATGTAGCTGCGCTGCTCAAGCTGATGTGGGAATCATGGAACGAGGTGTTTGCCAGGACGCTCGGCCGTGCCGAGCGCTCGCTTGTGCAGGAGCTGCGCGACTTTCGCAACAAGTGGGCTCACCAGGAGCCTTTTTCCAGCGACGATGCCGACCGGGCACTCGACTCGATGTCGCGGCTTCTGACCGCAATCTCATCTTCGCAGGCCGACGAGGTCGGTAAGATGAAGATGGAGCTACGCCGCCTCACGTACGACGAGCAGGTGCGCGGAGAGAAGCGCAAGGCCGGCGGTTCACTGATTGACACGACGGCAACCGGAACACTCAAGCCCTGGCGCGAGATCGTCACGCCGCATGCCGATGTTGCAAGCGGACGCTACCAGCAAGCGGAGTTCGCGGCGGACTTGTGGCAGGTGCATCTGGGCGAAGGATCCGACGAGTACAGGAAACCGCAGGAGTTCTTCCGCCGCACCTATCTCACCGAGAGTCTGAAGCGCCTGCTCGTGGGCGGCGTGCAACGTATCTCGGGCAAGGGCGGAGACCCGGTAGTGCAGCTCCAGACCAATTTCGGAGGCGGCAAGACCCACTCGATGCTGGCGCTTTTATCACTTGCTCTCGGGAACGAATGCGGGCGAATTGGCAGGGGTGGACGCAGTGCTCGCCGGGGCGGGGGTGAAGAGTGCGCCAACAGCGCGCCGGGTAGTGTTGGTGGGGAACAAGATTTCACCTGGAAATCCCGTCACCAAGCCGGATGGCACTGTGGTGCGCACCCTGTGGGGCGAACTGGCGTACCAGCTTGGTGGCAAGAAGGCATTTGCCCGCATCAAAGCCGACGACGAGAATGCCACGAATCCCGGCGATGTGTTGCGCGAGCTGTTCAAGGAATACGGGCCGTGCCTGATCCTGATCGATGAGTGGGTGGCCTACGCGCGCCAGCTTCACGATCAGAGCGATCTGCCGGCGGGCGGATTCGAGACACAGTTCACCTTTGCCCAGGCCCTTACCGAGTCTGCCAAGCTTGCGGGGAACTGCCTGCTGGTGATTTCGCTGCCGGCATCGGATACATCGGGCTCACCACATGCTCAGACGGACGATGTGGAAGTCGGCGGCATACGCGGGCGCGAGGCGCTCGATCGCCTGCGCAATGTGGTTGGGCGGGTCGAGTCATCGTGGCGGCCAGCAACTGCTGAGGAAGGCTTCGAGATCGTACGCCGGCGCCTTTTCGAGCCGCTGGACGGGCCCGACGCTTTCAAGCAGCGCGACGTGACCTCGCGCGCCTTCGCCGACCTCTATCGAGCGCAAGGTGCTGAGTTCCCCCCAGAGTGCAAGGGTGGGGACTATGAGAAACGCATCCAGGCCGCTTACCCCATTCACCCAGAGATATTTGACCGGCTCTATACGGACTGGTCCACATTGGTGAAATTCCAGCGCACGCGTGGTGTGCTGCGCCTGATGGCGGCGGTCATCCACAGCCTGTGGGAGAAAGGCGATCGCAATCCGCTGATCCTTCCGTCGACGATTCCCATCGACGACTCTCGTGTGCAGTCTGAACTGACGCGATACCTCTCGGATAATTGGGCGCCAATTATCGAAAGGGATGTGGATGGACCGGACTCGCTACCGCTGAAGATAGACGCCGAGCAGCCCAACCTTGGAAAGCTGCATGCGACGCGGCGTGTGGCGCGCACCATTTACCTTGGGTCGGCGCCCACTGTGGCTGCGGCACATCGCGGCCTTGAGGATCGCCGGGTAAAACTCGGTTGCGTGATGCCCGGCGAATCGCCTGCTGTTTTTGGCGATGCGCTCCGACGACTCGCGGCGGCGGCGACTTACCTGTACCAAGATGGCCCGCGCTTCTGGTACGCCACGCAGCCGACGGTGACGAAGCTGGCGGAAGATCGGGCCGAACAAATGAAGCGCGATCCCATTCCCGACGAGGTAGTGAAAGAACTGGACGAGCGATTGCGCGCCGACTTGAGGAAAATGGGCGACTTCGATCGTATCCATACCCTTCCACGGTCGGGCGCCGATGTGCCCGACGACCTCGACGCGCGACTGGTCGTATTGTCTGCGGAAAATTCGTACAGCAAGGAGCCGGGCAGCCCGGCCGAGGCCACAGCGAAAGCGATTCTGGAGTCGCGAGGCAACACACCTCGCCTTTACCGCAACACGCTGGTCTTCCTTGCGGCGGACAAGATGCGTCTCCAAGACCTGTATGAAGCGCTTCGCAGGTTCCTTGCCTGGAAATCTATTCTGAAAGACAAGGAGGTGCTCAACCTGGATCCTCACCAGGTACGGCAGGCCGAGACGCAGGGAAACGCCGCCGACGGAACTGTGACTGCCCGGCTTCCGGAGACCTATCAATGGATTTTGGTACCGGAGCAGCTCAAACCGGATTCCGCAGTTACGTGGCAAGCCAGCAAATTGCCGGGCAGCGATCCGTTAGCCGTGCGAGCGGCCAAGAAGCTCAGAAGCGATGAGTTACTGGTGATCTGATCGGAATCCTCACCGTCGGCAAGAAGCTGGCGGGCGACCCCTATCACGGTGAGGAGCGCAACTACATCGCCC
>JANXPQ010000449.1 GCA_025357235.1 Betaproteobacteria bacterium | reverse complement strand
GTACGATCACTCGCCCTTATCAGCGCCTGTGAGATCCATCCGCTGAACAATACGCGCGTACTGAACTATCTGACCGAGACGCTCCAACTGGCCGACGAACAGAAGAACGGCTGGTACTGGCACTGGGTGACGGTCGGATTCACTGCACTTGAGAAAAGGTTGGCGATGGAAAAGGAAACCGGGAAGTTCTGCCACGGCGACACGCCAGGTATTGCCGATATTGTGCTGGTGCCGCAAGTTGCTAACGCCAATCGCTTCAAGGTCGATCTCGAGCCGTTTCCAACTATCAGGCGCATCAATGAAAACTGCCTGGCGCTGGAGCCTTTCAAAAAGGCGATGCCGCAGAATCAGCCGGATGCAGTGTAAGGGAAGATGGACGAGGGGCGAGGGGCGCGAATACAGGAATCGCGCATGCTATTCTGGGTTGCAGGATCCACGGGAGGTGTAAAAAACATGAGAAGAAGAATTTGCGTTACCGCGGGACTGTTGCTTGCGCTCGTGGCACCGGTGCTTCAGGCGGCGGACGAAGTGGAGCTGCCCAAGGTGCATAAGCAGGGCGGGTCGACTTACGTCACCGGCGGTGCCGGCGAAGCGCAGCGCAAGGCGCTGTTCAAGATCGCGAACAAGTTTCCGATCCAGCTGATTTTCGAGGTCGAAGGAGAGGCCGCCGACATCAGCGGGGTGAAGGTCACGTTGACCGACCAGAGCGGAAACGCATTGATCGAGGCTGTCTCGGATGGGCCGTATTTTTATATGAATCCGCCTGCCGGCGGACGTTTTATCATCGACGCCGAATACAACGGCGAAAAACAGTCCAAAACAAAGGATCTGGTGGGCCGCCGCTATCTGGTCCTCGAATTCAAGTTCCACACGAAATAGTTCATGGCGATCGAGCTGCTTGCGAAACCGGTGGTCGATGCATTGCTCAAGGCTTTCGATCGCGCCAGGGATGCGAATTTGCGCGCCAATGCGCGCAAGGCCATCGGCGAAGCAATTTCAGAACTGATCCGCATCAGTCCGGACCTGAGCAAGGCGGAGGCAAAGATTGCGATCGCCCGTGCAGCAGGCATCCTCGAGCAGGACCTGTTCACCGCCGAGCGCATGCTGAAAAAGGTCAGGAAGGCCATCCGCAAGGGCCCGGCGAAGAAACCGGCCAGCAAGTTACGCAAGCACAGGCCTGTCGCCAGAGGCGCCCGCGCGCGATCCTGAGCGGACGCGCGATATCCGTCGCGCCGGTTTTACCCTAGAATCGTTCCATTCGAGTGCTGGCGGGGGTTGCCGCAGCACCTGCGCAGACGGCAATTCCCCTTGCCGGAACTGGGCACCTACTGTGAGAGGTTTACTATGAAACAACGAGTTGTAGTTGGCCTGATCGGGCTGATGCTGGCCGGGCTGGGCGCCAGTATGTCGGCCTTCGGCGAAGGCGCGACCAATGGCCGCGAACGCTTCTTCCTCAAACGGCAGAACTGCGCCTGGACCGAGGAGATGGGCAAATACATCTACGAATGCATCAAGAAGAACGACGGCTTCAACGCCCACTGGTGCCATAACGAGGCGATCGATGCCTTCTGCCCGCCGGACGAGAACGCGATTCCGCATCCCACCGACGGTCAACCGAGCGAGAAGCCGGCCGAACCGGAGTCGGCCAAGAAGGGCTGAGGCTTCGTTCTTCGACAAAAAAGGCCGCGCAATGCGGCCTTTTACATTTTGCCGTCTACATTTTATAGAGCAGCGCATGCAGTTCGTCCGGCCGCGGCAGGGATTTTGCCGACAGTCGCAGGTAGCGAATACCCAGCACCTTCAGGTAGTCCGACTTGGCTGCGTGCGTAGCGCCACTCGATGCATCGATCAGGTCGATGGCCGCGACGGCCGACATGGCTGCGTTGCAGATCAGGAGATCGACAGTCAACGCCGGGTCGATCGCGCCCCCGGTGGATAGCATCGAGAGCGATACATGCGCGAATATGTGGTGATCGCGCAGTCCGGCTTTGCAGGACAGGTAGACCAGCTTCGTCACACCGGAAACGAAGGCATCGCGCCTGGCAGGGGTGGCCTGCGCTGCGACAGGGGCGGCTTTCCCTGCGACGGGCGCAGCCTGTGGGGCCGGTGACGGCTTCGCGGCCACCGGCAGGGGCGTGCTCTTACCCACCGTCACTTCACCGCGCTTATAGGAGGCGATGAAATCCTCCAGCGAATCTTTTTCCGTCCCAGGTTTGCGTTTGCCGCCCGACAATTGTGGACTGTCGTCCCCCTTGATGGACTTGTAAAAGCGGAACCAGGCGACGAATACCACTGCCAGGATGATGAAGCCGAACACGGCGGCGGCGATTTTCATTCAAGTCTCCGATCGAGGCGGATTGTTTTGGCCGTCGGGCACGAGCTGGTGAAACAGGCTGGATTCACGGTTGTAGAAGCCTTCGGTGTGGAAGGTCTCCGGAAATTTATAGAGTTCGTAGTCGAGGTGATGGCAAATCTCGTGCAGCAATGTGCGCAGATAACTTTTGTAAGCGACAACGCGCTTGTGTTTCGCGGTACGCATCCAGAGTTGGATCTTCGCCGTCTTGCCCTCGTCTTCCGGCAGGTACAGGCCGTGCAGTTCACCCCGGTCGTCGCTTGGCCTGACCGCCAGCACCTGGATGCGCAGCGCGGGAACCTGCAATTGGCCGATGATGCCGTCGGTGATCTGCTGCGAAAGCCGCTGGACGGTCGTCCGGTTTTCCGATTTCAGTGCCTCCACCAGTGCTTGCGCCGGCGCCCGCAGGACCTCGGCATCGGGCAATTTGACCGCAATGATCGCATCGCTTTGCCGGTAGATGCTTTGCCTGCTGGCCGAAAGTCGTCTGTAGTAATCGAAAACCAAAGGATCAGTCGATGTAATAGAGCCGGCTGCCGAGCGCGTCCGGGTCCCAGAACTTGAGCTTCACGCCCTTTTTGACCTTGGCCTCGGCTTCAGCCTCCTTCTTCTTCACGAGTTCGAGGCGCTCGACGACGTGCGCCGCTTCCGCGAGCGGGATGGCAACGACGCCGTCGCGGTCGCCGACGATGATGTCACCCGCCGATATGGCCACGCCGCCGCAGGTCACCGTGGTGTTGATTTCGCCGGGGCCGTTCTTGAACGCCGAGTTCGGTTTGACGCCGCGCGCGAACACCGGGATGTCGACTTTCAGCAATCCGGTTACGTCGCGTACCAGGCCGTCGCAGATGATGGCGACGACGCCGATTTTCTTCGCCCAGAATGCCCACAGGTCGCCGATGGTCGCCGCAGTATCGTCGCCGGTGGTGGCGATCACGATGACGTCGCCTTTTTTTGCGAAATCGAGTATCGCCATCGCGGCGAGATTGTCCATCGGACCACAGTATGCCGTGATGGCGCTGCCGCTGAAATTCATGGTCGGGAGCAGGGGTTTGATTGCGTAGTCCAGGCAACCCTTGCCGTTGTAGGCGTCGGTGACGAAGCCGGTGGGCATGCCCGCAAAGGCCTTCATGATGGTTTTCGGGGGCCGTTCGATGTGGCGGCGGACGGTCAGGGCAACGGGATCGCCGATCATGGTCGTATTCTCCTTTTTGTTATTCCGGCTATTCGTTGGACGGAGCGGAATTCGCCTGCGGTACGACGTCCACGAGTTCGATGTCGATGATCAGATTCGAATCGACTGAAACGCCATCCGGGCTCTCCTGCCGGGCGCCCTTGAAAGCATATTTCGCGGGAATGATGACGGTGCGGCGTCCGCCGACCTTCATGCCTTCCATGCCTTTTTCCAGTCCGGGCAGCGCGCGCTTGTAGCCGTATACGAACGAGACCGGTGCGCCGCGGTCGTCCGAATTGATGAATTTTTTGCCTTTCTTGTCGGCCGCCTGCTCGTCATAGATCCAGCCGGTGTAGCGGATGATCGCAAACCAGCCTTTGCGTGGCTCCAGGCCATTTCCAACGCTGCGATCGACGACCTCGATTTCAGTTGGCGCGGCATGCGCCGAAGCGGTCCATGGAGCGGGGGCGAAGATCAGGCCGGAAAGCGCCAGCGCGACTACTGCGGGGAAGGTGCAAAGAATAGTGATCATGGTGTTAGTTTAACCAAATCTGCCAAGCCTATTCGGAGTTGCCGTCCGCCCGCTTGAACGGACTGTGTTCGGACAGCTCATCGACGTAATGTTCGATGCCGCTCGCTTCCTTGCGCAAAAAGCGCGTCACCGCCTCGGCAAATTCCGGGTGCGCCAGCCAATGCGCGGATACCGTGCGTTGCGGCAGGAGGCCGCGCGCGAGTTTGTGCTCGCCCTGCGCGCCGCCTTCGAAAGAACCGATGTTCTCAGCGATGCAGAATTCGATGGCCTGGTAGTAGCAGGTTTCGAAATGCAGCCCGGAGTGGAATTCCTTCGTGCCCCAATAGCGGCCGTACAGCGTCCCATCGCCGATGATGTTGAAGGCGGAGGCCACCGGCAAGCCTTCCCGGTAACCCAGTATGAGCAACAGGTTCCCCGGCATGGCTTGCGCCAGGCGCAGGAAGAAATCGAGATTCAGGTAGGGCGACGAATGGTGGGCCCGGTAGGTTCCGTTGTAGCACTCGACGAAGAAGCGCCAGTCC
Source organism: Betaproteobacteria bacterium (assembly GCA_025357235.1). GTDB lineage: Bacteria > Pseudomonadota > Gammaproteobacteria > Burkholderiales > JACQAP01 > JACQAP01. Next base: position 726 of record JANXPQ010000449.1, on the reverse strand, counting down.
GCCTCGGTCGCCTCGCCGCCGCGCAGCCAGCGGAATTCAATACCCGCCTCGTGCACTTTGCGCCGCTCCTGGCGGATTTTCTTGCGCTTGTCGTGGTTCATGCGCGCCAGAAAATCGTCGAAGTCGCTGAAACCCTCGTTGCGCCAGTGGAATTGCACGGAAGCACGCAACATCATGCCGGCGGCTTCGAAAGCCGCAACCTCGGCAGCCGCGGGAAACAGGCAGTGCAGCGAAGATACGCCGGAGTCGCGCGCAAAATCCAGCGCCGCCTCCAGCAGTTTGCGCCGGTCGGCATCGCTCGAAGCAAGCAAGCGGGGCCCGGTTACCGGCGTAAACGGCACCGCATTGAGCAGCTTGGGGTAATAACGCAGGCCGTGGCGCTGGTAGGCATCCGCCCAGGCCCAGTCGAAGATGTATTCGCCATGGGAGTGGGATTTCAGATAGAGCGGCATGGCCGCCGCCAGTCGGCCCTCGCGCAGCAACGTCAGGTAGCAGGGCGCCCACCCGGTCTCGGCACTGGCGCAGCCGCTTTCATGCAGTGCATGCAGGAAGGCATGCGACAGCAGCGGCTGATTTCCCGCGAGCGCGTCCCAGTCTGGAGCGGGAATCGACGCAAGCGAATCTACGACCTGGATACCGGAGCGCGTTTTCATTGGCAGAAGGGGCAGATGCTATAGTAGCAGCCATGCGCATTGCGATTGGCCAGATCAACTGCACGGTCGGGGA
>JANXPQ010000441.1 GCA_025357235.1 Betaproteobacteria bacterium | reverse complement strand
ACGCGGTTATGAGATGCGTTCTAGTCTCGTCGAACCAGATATACTCGTCGAATTGATGTGGCAGATTTGCCTGAAAGTAATGACTGGCGAGCTCCGTCTCCGGCCGGTAGATCACCCCGATCGCGCGCTCGAGACGAGGCTCTTCCAATCCGTGGCGAATCGCGCCGGGCGCCAGATCGCGAAGCGGTAACATGAAACGCGGACGTTCCGTTTCGTGACAGAGCCGTTCGTAGCTTCGATCGAGCGCGGGTTGCACCGCTTTGACTTCCATCGGACCATCCCACTCGGATGCCGCCGCAACCGCCCCCTGGTTGGTTCCGAAACCGATGGAATAGGCGCCGGCGCCGAATTCCTCGCGGCACAGGTGCCCAATATTATATTCGCCGCGCGCCGACATCTCGGTCGCCGCCGCATCGCCGATATGGGAATTGTGCGCCCATACGATGGCCTTGGCTCCCGGCCCGTGAAAGGCGAGCAATGTCTTCAGCGTTTCGAACATATGGCTGTCGCGCAGATTCCAGGACGCGCGCGACCCGTAATACATGATTCGGTAATAACGCTCGTCGTCGGCGACCAGACGGGCGTTCTGCACCGCGTCCATGAAGCGTTCGCCGTCATGGACGGTATAGGTGCTGTGTTTGTGGAGAAGGTCCTCCAGCATGCGCACCACATCCTTCTCGCATGCCCGGTAGGCGCCGGTGAGCGCCGCATGACCATAGGTCGCCGGATCGGACCGCCAGGGGGTCAAGCAGCCATAGCGTTGGCGGGCGACCCGGGCAGCGTCGGGGTCGACATCATCGAGATATTGCAGCACGGCTCGGATCGAGGCGTAGAGGCTGTAAAGGTCGAGGCCATAGATTGCCGTCCGATTTCGATGCTCCCTGCCCGTATTGTAGTCATGGAGCCAGTCGACGAACGAGCGCATCTCATTGTTGCGCCACATCCACATGGGGAAACGGGCGAAGGCGGTCCACTCGGTGGGCGGATATTCGAAATGCCGGACATAGTGATCCAGTCGCGCCGCATCCGGCCAATCCCCCTCGATCGCCACAAAGCGAAATCCCTTTCCGGCTATCAGTTCCTGTGAAATGCGCTCCCGCATCCGGTAGAACTCGGAGGTGCCATGCGTCGCTTCTCCCAGCAACACCACCCTTGCGTCGCCGATCCGGTCCAGCAGCGGGTCGAGATCCGCCGACTCGACCGAATCGAAGGTCTCGCAGGAATCGGCGGCCGCCCTCGCCAATTTCCCGTCCGCCGGGCGCGCTCCTTCCGGCCGCCCTCGCAACGGTGCGGGAAACTCTTCGGGCGACCATCCCTCCTTGCCGACCAGCGAGACGAAGCGAACATCGGCAATGTCTTCGGTCTTGAACTTGTCGTCTGAGGACCGCGTGACGCGTACGAGCTCCTGGGCCCGCGGATTGGCGCCGACGGGGATTGACGAGCCGGCCTCCGACCTTCAGCTGCTGCTTCAGCGTGCCCGGAATCTCCGGCCCGCCGGCCGCCACGATGATGGCGTCATACGGCGCATGCTCCGGCCAGCCGAGCGTGCCGTCGGCGTGGCGCACATGGACGTTCTGGTATCCTAGATCGGCCAGCCGCAAGGCTGCCTTTTCGGCAAGCTGCTCGATCCGCTCGACCGTGTAGACTTCACCGGCGATCTCCGCCAGCACGGCGGCGGCGTAGCCCGAGCCCGTGCCGATCTCGAGCACTTTTTCGCCGCCCTCGAGCTCCAGCGCCTCCGGCAAGAGCGCCACGATATAGGGCTGGGAGATAGTCTGACCCGCCTCTATGGGCAGCGGCGCGTCCTCATAGGCGAATTCCCGCATCCGATCCGGAAAAAAGGATTCGCGCGGGACCTTTCGCATGGCGTTGAGGACCGCTTCGGATCGTACGCCACGAGCGGCGATCTGATGCCCGACCATATCGCCGCGAACCTTCGAGAAATCCATCATCTGCCTGCTCCGTTCCCTGCGCGGCCGGTGCATGGCCACGGCCGATCTGCTGCGCTCGGTCCAGTGAATGAAGGGAACGTCGGGTTGCCAGAACAGCGGTGGTGATTCGTCCTATCGTCTTTCGCCCCAAATCCGTTCGTGATCACGACCGGGCTACCACGAGGCTCGCTGCCCTCCAGGCGCGGGGCCTTGCCGCCGGGATCCGTGGAGCACAAATAACGGCGGGCACCCGCTGTTACAACATGAAGACCGAGGAGCCCGTGGCGGATGCGCCAGGGAATGCCACTCTCAGGACGTGCCGTGAGCGCGCGCCTCACGGCAGCTCGGCGCGTGATGTTTTGGGCCGCACCGTAAGCACCGGGCAGGGCGCCTTGCGAACCACCTTCTCCGCGACGGAGCCGAGGAGCGCATGCTTGAGCCCAGTCCGCCCATGAGTGCCCATGATGATCAGATCGAAGCTTCCCTCGCGCGCGAACCTGACGATCTCAACGAATGGCACCCCGATGGCTTTGGTCGCCGAGACCTTGGGCGCCCCAAGCTGCTCTGCCTCTTTCTTCCAGCTCCCCAGCAGCTCGTCGACCTCCAAATCAGCCCGATCGATCATATTCTGGGTCAACATGACGTCCCCTGTCGGGAAGGTCAGTCCCGACACTGCAAAAGCGTGGAAGATGGTTAGCTCCGCTTCGAAGCGACGAGCCAGCTCAACTGCAGTCTCCAACGCCGCCCGCGACGGTTTTGAAAAATCCACGGGACAGCAGATGCGCTTCCATTCGATGCGCGCCATCGGCTTGTTCTCCTTCCCCCTCAGGAAGCAGTTCGGGATTCGATTTGTTTGCGAGCGGCGTGCCGAACCTCTGATCCTCGAATGGCCTTTCTCGCCCACGCCACAATTGCACCCCGGGCCCTGTTCGCGTGCAGGGGCTGCGTCTTTCACCGGCAGGCGAGCAGTCCATGAACGGAAGAGACGACGCCGACATGGGCTGTGGGGCCGAAGCGATGCAGGTCGAACTGGAGCGACACAGGGTGGCGGCGTGCGCGTCGGGCGATATGGCGGCGAACCGAGCGGAAGCCTCGCGGCACGCGGCCATGATGGACGAGCTGGTTACGCACCAGCGCGGCCGGGCTGACGAGTTGGCTTCGATGATGGGGGGAAACGGCAACATGATGGGAGGCCACAGAACTGACGGGGGCTGGACCCTGAACGGCGGCGGCGTGGTGGTGATGTGCTCCCGCGCTGCTGACGGCGGTTATCTGATGGACGGTGGGCCGATGATGGACGGAGGCATCGTGATGGACGCTGGACCGATGCAGGATGCCGGGATGACGGACGGCGGACGCATGATGGATGGCGGGATGCCCTAACCGCAGGGCGCGCGGGGGCGTGCTGTCCTGATGATTCGCTAGGTGGTGAGGTGGACACCGGGCGCTGGCTCAAGAGTGGGGGCCACGCGTGGAAGCATAACCGTGAACACCGTCTCCTTCTCGTTCGAACGCACGTCAATCTTCCCGCCGTGCCCCTCGACGATTTGCTGCACGATGAAGAGCCCAAGGCCCAGGCCCGAGCGGACGTTCGAGGTCGTATTCTTCCCGCGAAGAAATGGATCGAACAACCGCGGCAACAACTCGGCCGGAATTGGCGAGCCGTAGTTCTTCACTTCGAGCACCGCCGCCCGAGGCGAACCCGCCACGGTTATCTCGACCGGTGAGTCCACTTGGCTATAGGCGAGCGCATTGCCGACCAGGTTGCCGAGGGCCTGTGCCAGACGCTCAGGATCCCATTCGCCGGAGCAGTCGACGGCACCGGATAACGTGACCTTGCGACCTGGGTGAGCAATCTCGAACTCCTCGACCACGCGAAGGCAGATGTGTCGCAGGTTCGCGGGTTGCCGCTCGATGGGGATTCCTTTGCCGAGACGCGCTCGCGTGAAGTCGAGCAAGTCCGAGATCATCCGCTCCATTCCGGTCTGCGCTGCTGACGATGCGGCCTGCGAGCAGGCCGAGCTGCGGCGGGAGGCTTTCTTTCGACACGAGCGAGCTTGCCGCCATCATGATCGCGTTGAGCGGGTTCCGCAGGTCGTGACTGACGATGCCGATGAACCGCTCTCGAAATTCCTCGGCTCTTTTTCGTGCGGTGATGTCCAGAACCGTGACCACCGTCGCGACGACGTTGCCCGCGTCGTCCCGGATTGGAACTGCGCTTTGCAGGGTTGTCGCCCGAACGCCGTCGAAGCGAAGAATCTCAATTTCGAGGTCGCGCACTTCTTCGCCGCGCAGCGCTCGAGCGCCGAGCCACCTCTTCCGGCCCGTACTCGCGGCCGTCGGGATGGAACCGCCGGTAATGCCGCGGGCCCCCGACGCTTCCTGCGGGCCTTTGTCCTGCCCAGATCGACTCGAGCGCCTTGTTGAGGATGAACTTTCCACTCGGCGCTTCGGAAAGAGCGATGCCCACCGGGAGGTTGCTCAGGACCGCATCGAGAAGCCTCTTGTGCGTGTCGAGCTGCTTGAGCAGCTCATGCTCGTTCACTCCCGCGGCCTGAAGCGCGGCGAAGCTCGCCGCCGCCCGCGCGATGGCCTCGTCGATTCCACGGTTGAGCAGGACCAATTCGTCCGAGTGAAGCTGCCTCGATTGATCATCGATAAGGATGCACTCCTTCAGAAGGAGGTATTCGTTGGTCACCTCGCGCAGGCTGAAGCCCGCAGCGATGCGCTCGCGGGCGTGCGACTCGAGCGCCTGCTGCGGCATCTGCGCGACTTGGCCGGCTGCGACCTCGTCCGCCATTTGCGCCAATGCTGTCGAGCAGTGAGGAATATGGTTTCGGATCTCGGCGCAATCAAGCTGGTTATCAGGCGGCAGCTGCCGACGCGCCCGCTTCTCCCAAGAGCGAAGAATGGTCTCGCGGCGATCCCGAATGAGGTCCGCCAACCGCAGTGGTCCTTTTTCGGAAGCGCTCACCATAGCCTTGACCGGCCTTTTCTGCCCACGGCATGCGGCTCCTGTCTGCGTCATTTATCTGCGAGCTGGCATGCCGAACGTCTGATCCTCGGATGGCCTCCCTCGCCTGCGCCACAATTGCGTCTCAGGTTCTGGTCGCGCGCAGGGGCTGCGGCGCGCACCGTGGGCGCTTTACCGGTGCACGTCATTCACGTGGTCAACACCATGCCCCTGGTCGCATCGCCCGAGATGTCCGCCCTCCCTGCCCCCTCCGAAAAAGACTTGTCCGACCTCGCCGACGAGCTCGAGCGCGCGGTCCACGAACTCGAGACCACCGCGATCATTCCGGCGCCGTCGGCCGGCAACTGCGTCGTCGAAACCGCAGGCCGCGTGAAAGCCGACCTGATCGCGATGGGCACGCATGGCCGCGGAGGGCTTTCGCGCCTCGTGCTCGGCAGCGTCGCTGAGTACGTCGTCCGTCACGCGTCGTGCCCGGTGGTGACAGTCAGGGACTTGCCGGCGAAGGCTGCTCACGGATTGCGGGTGCCGTGATCCAAACGCACTGTGCGCAGCCCCGGGGTTCCATGAGGCGCCGCAGGCAGCCCGGCGCGCAGATCTTGCGCGCCGGGTAACGTTCAAATCGTTACGGCTGAATCCGGATCTCGTCCACGACGGCGATGACACCTGGCGCTTGCCAGGCGGCGCGCTCCGCGTCCTCGCGTTCGGCCCAGCTGTGCACGTCGCCGCGCAGAGTCACCTTGCCGCCGTCTGCATCGACCTTGATGCGGCGCGCGTCATTGACGGCCATCCGCTGCAGCGCCGCTTCAATCTTGGCGCTCACTTCCTTGGGTGAAGCGGTCGGCTTGAGTGTGACCTGGTTCGACACGCCAAGCACGCCAGTGAGGTTGCGCAGGTCGCGGTCCGCGGCTTCGCGCTGGTAGTTCCAGTGGAGCTCGCCCTTCAAGGTCACCTGGCCGTTCTCCACTTCCAGCTTGAGGCGTGTATCCGGCACCTGGACGTCCCACTTCAACGCCTGCAGGGCGGCCGCCGCAATCTCCGAGTCCGATCGCGCGTGGCTTCCAGGGAGCTTTACCGTCACGTCTTTTGCCAAGGCACGAAGGTACCCCACGCGCTCCGCAGCCCGCTCCGCTGCCCATTTTTCTGCGTAGCTGCTCACGGTACCCATCAAGGTGACGACGCCATCCTTGACAGTCACGCCGATATCGGTGGCGGTAGTGCTCGGCTCGAAAGTCAGCTCGTCCATCACGTCCTGTCGCAGTTCCCTATCCGTCTTCATGTGGTTCCTCCTTGTCGCGTTTCGTTTCAATGTGCAGCAGGGAAACGCGTCAATGGGCATGGCAAATCGCCGATCGCGCGGTCCCCCCTCACGGCAGTGCACGTGCGGTGCCAGAGATGAGCGGGAGCTGCACCTTGTCCACCGTCGAGGTGCGCGGCAGCGGTTGAAAGTCTGGAAGACGAAGCGCCATCGCGCAGAAAGTGCGCGGATGCTCCGCAGCGGCGCAAACTCTCCCGACCAACGAGCTTCTTTTTCTCTCGCAGATTGTTGTCGCGTCAAGCGCATGCGTCTCGCGCTGCTCGCCCCTGCGTTATACCGTCCTCACGCGTTTTGTTCTCACGCCGGGAAAACCCTTGACGGAGTCTCCGAGAGACCGTTCGCTGGATCCGCCCCTTGCTGTGGTCGCTGCCGAGCCACCGCTCTAGCTCGACATCGGCCTACCCGTGATGGATGGGTACGAGCTCGCACGCGCCATGCGCGAACGGCCAGAGCTCGCCGATATGCGCCTCGTAGCCATCACCGGCCATGGTCAGGAAAGCGATCGTCAACTCGCGCTGCGCGCCGGGTTCGACCACCACATGACCAAGCCGGTGAATTTTTCCAAGCTGACGACCTGGCTGGCCGCTGAACGACCGGGCGCGTGCTGATAGCGGGCATGCGGCGCTACGCACTTGCCGCGATGCGCGCCGCTGGCTCCTTGCCGACGCCCTTCAGGATGCCCTCGAGCTGTGCTCCCGCCAGCGTTTCGTTCGCGAGCAGCGTCCCGGCGGCGCCGTCGAGAAGCGGGCGGTTCGCCGCCAGGATCGCTCGTGCGCGCTGAAACTGCGCCTCGACCATGCCGCGCACCGCGACGTCAATCTCCCGCGCCGTCTCCTCGGCGTAAAGCCGCTTCGATCCGTACGCCTGGCCCATGAAAGCATTGGGCTCGGTCTCGTACGTCACCGGACCGAGCATCTCGTCCATGCCGAAGCGGGTCACCATGCTGCGGGCGATGTCGGTCGCCTTGGAGAGATCGTCGGCGGCGCCGGTGGAGAGGTGGCCGAAGACGAGGTGCTCCGCGGCGCGCCCGCCGAGCAGGACCGCCATCTTGTTCTCCAGCTCGTTGCGGGTCATGAGATAGCGGTCCTCGGTCGGGCGCTGGATGGTGTACCCCAGAGCGCCGATCCCGCGCGGGATGATGGAGATCTTGTGGACCGTGTCG
>JANXPQ010000439.1 GCA_025357235.1 Betaproteobacteria bacterium | reverse complement strand
CCTCTAACGGGGCAACCGTGAATCAGTCCGTGATCAAAACCTCCCGGACCAAACCCCAGGCTTTACGAACGGCCGAGCACGTTGTTGACGTCCGAACTTCCGGTAACGGCTGCCACCGCGGCGGGGCCGGATACCGTCGTCGCGCCGGCGGGAACTTCGTCCGACGGACGGGTGACCACGGGGCCGGCGATCTTCACGTTCGCAGCGCCCGCACGGCCGTAGACATTGGCCACATTGTCGATCTGGGTGATCTTCACACCGGTTTCCGCAAAGGCGCCGGTTGCAGTCGCGGCGAGTGCAGCAGCAAGGGCAAGGTAGGAAACTTTCATTTTAATATCCTTTCAATGTTCGAATGCTATTCGTGCAATTTGCCGCAGAATGCGTTGTTCATGAGGTCCGGCGGCACCGGGGACGGGAAACTCTTTGCATGCGTCCGTGTATTGCAAGATAGGCACCGCCCGCCTTTTTCTATTAGATGCGATTGCCAATGTTTTGTACGTTCTCGCGGGGTGCCGATTGAACGCCGCCGGCGTGGCTTGAGAGAAGAATGCAAAAAATATTCAGACGCAATGCCTTGAAAGCGCTGGGTGCGGCAGCGGCGGCCGCCAGCGGAGCAATGTCGCTGGGCCGGAAAATGGCCCGGGCCGCCGATTTGCGCCATGCCGCTGAAGCGGGTGCATCGCTCAAAGTCCTGCGCTGGAAACGATTCGTGCGAGGCGATGAGGATTTGTGGACGGTCAATACACGCAAGTTCACCGAGCAGACCGGCGTTGCCGTGCAGGTGGAAAGCGTCAACGGGGAAGATCTGCGCCCCAAAGGCGCGATGGCTGCGAATATCGGTGCGGGTCCCGACATCCTGATTGGCCCCTCGGACATGCCGCAACTGTATCCCGATCAATGCGTCGACCTGACGGATGTGGCGGATTACCTCGGACGGAAATACGGCGGATGGTATGACGCCTGCCGCCACTACTGCATGCTCGATCGCCGCTGGATCTCTCTTCCGGTCGCGGTCATCGCCTACTGCATGGTGTACCGCGAGAGCATGGTCAGGGCGGCCGGCCACTCTTCGATTCCACGCGATCTGCAGGGATTTTTGAAGCTATGCCAGGCGCTGAAGGCGCGCGGCACGCCGGCTGGTTTCGCGCTCGGCAATTCCTCCGGCGATACGACCTGGTGCAGCTGGCTGGTCTGGGCTCACGGCGGCCGCCTGGTGGACGAGAACAACCGGGTTGCCATCAATTCTCCGGAGACCATTGCCGCGCTGGAATATGCGCGCGAACTCTATGCGACGTTCGTGCAGGGGACGCTTTCCTGGCTGGACCCGAGCAACAACAAGGTATTCCTGGCCGGAGAAATCAGCCTGACCTACAATCCGATCTCGATTTACTACGTCGCAAAGAATTCCGGCGATTCAGCCCTGCAAGCAATCGCGGCGGATATCCAGCACGCGCCCATGCCGGTCGGCCCGGTCGGCCATCCGACCGAACTCAATTCGATGCTGACGGCGTTTGTCTTCAAATACTCGAAGTATCCGAATGCCGCGCGCGACTACCTGCGCTTCATGCTCGAGCGCGAACAATACGAGGCTTGGCAGCAGGCCTCGCTGGGCTACATGACCCAACCGCTGCGCGCATACGAAGCCAATCCGGTGTGGGCCAGCGATCCGAAAATCACCCTGTTCCGCGATGGCGGCCGGGTGATGCTCTACAACGGCTACGCCGGCAAAGTCGGCGCAGCATCCGCTGCGTGCAGCGCGGATCTCGTCATCGCCAACATGGTCGCAGAAGCAGCATCCGGTCAGTCAACCCCGCAGGAAGCCGCGGCGAGAGCCGAACAGCGGGCGCGGCGATACTATAAAATCTGAACCGCTCTGACATTTAATTCTCACCACGAAGACACGAAGATCACGAAGAAACACGAAGAAGGGCGAAAGGAATTCGTGATGAAATTGCGACGTGATTGTCCTGTCCGCAATATTTTGCGAATCATATTTTCATCGAAGTATAGGTATTTCTTCGTGAATCTTCGTGATCTTCGTGTCTTCGTGGTGAGATTTGACGTTGTCTGTATTTGTGTTTACAGCCATATTTCGGGAGGCAAGCCATGAGACTACTCCTGCTTCTGTTGCTGTCGTTGCCCGCTTTCGCCGGCGAGGTCGTGCTCGAAAACGACTACGTGCGCGTCACGCGCGATGCGGCGCCATGCGCACTGTCCCACCCGCCGGAATGCGGCAACCGCGTGATCGTCGCGCTGGACGGCCTCGAACTTACTTCGAACGGCGCCAGGCATATGCTGGCGCGAGGCGAGATCGCGGTCTTCGGGCCAGGGGAATCGTACTTTCCGCCGGACGGCGGATCGTTCTTTGAAGTATCGATCAAGCAAAATCATCCGCAGGCCCAGTCGCCCGGCGAAATCATTCCGCCGGAGAAAAACGCGATGCGCTACGACGGCGGGGATTTTTTCGTCTTCGAGGAAAAGCTCGCGCCCGGCGATACCCGCGCGCGGCACAGCCACAGCCAGCGCGTCGTCATCCAGTTGAACCGGGCCCGTCTCGAGCAATGGCCCGATGGCGAGCCGGCGAAATTCGTCGAGACCGTTCCCGACCACCCGGGTTTCAGCCCGCCGGTCATCCATGTAGTCAGGAATGTCGGCGATACGCCGCTGCGCGGCATCATCATCGAGTTCAAGCCGAAGTGAACCCTGGCCGATAACGCCTGGCGGCTGTGACCTTAAAAAAACGCGCTCACCGCAGATACCCTGGCGTAGCCCGGAGTATCTGCGGTGAGAGTTGTCTTTTTGCCTGATGTCGATGTCGCCCGGTCGCGTTCCATGTGACGGTAGCGCCCCGATTGACAGGCGAGATCGTAGCGCTATAGTTCTCCGACACCCCGCTGACAAAAAAAGGGAGGAGCAGAAATGACCGTTTACCCCGTAACCGACAACTTCGCCGCGGAGATCGGCGATATCGACCTGTCGATACCGCTGACGGAAGCGGATCGCACCGAAATAGCGATGGCGTTCGATCGTTATTCGGTCCTGGTCTTTCCCGACCAGCATTTCTCGACCGACCAGCATCTCGACTTCGCGCGCAACTTCGGCCCCCTGGAAACCACCATCCATGCCGTGCGCAGCGGCGCCAAACTGCGCGTGCGCCCGGAGATCGCGGACGTGTCCAACCTGGACGCAGGCGAGGCGATCTGGGGCAAGGACAGCCGCAAACGCATGTTCGAAATGGGCAACCGCATGTGGCATACGGACAGCTCCTTCCGCCGGGTGCCGGCAAAAGCCTCGCTGCTTTACGCTCGCAGCATTCCTCCCGTCGGCGGCCACACCGAATTCGCCGACATGCGTGCAGCCTACGATGCGTTGTCCGACGACATGAAGCAACGCTTGCGCGGGCTCGTCGCCGAACATGCCATCATGCATTCGCGCAGGAAGCTCGGCTTCAACGATTTCTCCGACGAGGAGAATCAGACCCTGCCGCCGGTGCCGCAGGCGATGGTACGCCGGCACGCCGGCTCCGGACGCACGGGACTGTACCTCGCTTCGCACGCCGGACGGATCTTCGGCATGAAAGACGAGGAAGGCAAGGCGCTCTTGCAGCAACTCATCGAACACGCGACGCAGCGGCAGTTCGTCTACACGCACCGCTGGCGCTTGCACGACCTGGTGATGTGGGACAACCGCTGCACCATGCATCGCGGCAAGGGTTACGACGATCTGCGCTGGCCGCGGGACATGCAACGCGCCACGGTGTCCGATGTGGCGCCGACGTGCGAGCAGGAAGGCATCGCGGTACCGGTCGCGGCATAGCTCCCGATCCCGCGCGCACTGCCATACAGAAAAGAAAACCGGCCCGTCAGGCCGCGACCCACCCGTAAAAGCGGTGGCTCGGATCTGCGCCTTCGTCGAGATAGCTCATCTTGATCTGGCTCAGGTAGTCCGTCGGGATCTCGTTGCGCTTGGCGTTCACGTCGACGCCGAACACCCGCGCGCTGTTCAGGCCGAAGATTTTTTCCTTGACCTCGCGCGTTAGCGGCGCGTAGCCGTGCTTCTCGATCAGTTCATCGGGAATCTGGAAGCGGCGCAACGCCTCGATCTGCCACTGCGGCGTGCCGTACCAGATCGAGTCGGTGCCCCACAGCACATGGTCCGCGCCGAATGCCGCGATCAATTGCCCGAGCAGATGCGCGCACGCGGCGGGATTGGTCGATACGAGCTGGCCGAAGGTCGAGCCCAGTTCCATGTAGATGTTGTCGATGCCCGGTTCCTTCTTTTTCATGTCGCAGAATTCGGTGGTCCACGGAATGTCGCCGTTGGGCTTGGGCGCGCTGACATTGAGCAATCCCGAGTGATAAGCCATGAAATCGAAATCGGGAAAGTCCTTCGCCGCCTTGATCAAGTCGCGCGGATGGTTGTAGTCCGCGACGGTGCCGAGCGGCAGGCCCTTGTGCACGCAGAAGCGCTTGATACCGAGCTGCCGCGCTTTTTCCAGCATCGGGTAGGCGATCTTCTCGTCGTCGACGAACCAGCCGTGCTCGAAGCCCTTCGGGCAGGCGCCGGTGTAGGCTTTCCACGCATCGACCTTCAGCGTCTCCGCCTGCATCTCCATGAAGTCGAGGTCGGTCCTGCCCAGTTGCGGCGTCACCAGTCCGTGCGCGAGCATGCGGCGCGACTGCGTGATGCGGTTGATCTCGTCGCGGATGTGCGCCATCTCTTTCGGCGGCACAACGGCCTCGTTCGGATACGGCCCCGGCGGCGTCGAGATGAGGCCGATCGCAGTTTCGCTGTCGAGGAACACTTCCTTCAGGAAGTTCTGCCAGGACAGGTCGGCGACGGTGCCGGAATCGGCGGCGAGCTTCGGATTGAATTTTCGCGCGCGGCCGCGCAGCCCCACCAGCGCGCCCTTGCTGACCGCGCCGGCGCGAGCCGCCTCGGCATTGGCGGGATCGTAGTGGTCGCCGACGTAGTGGAGTTGCACGTCGAAGATGAAATACGGCGCACCCTTGCCTTCCTTCACGGCGGCGGTCTCCGCCGCTTCGACGTCGCTGACATCGAAGAAATGGCCGAACACAGTATTCATCGCGATGAAGGAAACCGCCATCCCGCCGCTGGTGCGCAGGAATTGACGGCGGCTGAGTCCAAGCCGCGGCGCGAGCCTCCCCGCCGCGGCGAGGATGCGCGCTTCGACTTCGCGCTGGGCCGGCGTCTGCGCCATCGGCGGAAATTCCTCGTTGGAAACCAGGCGCGTCGGAATCGGCACTTCCGTCCTCATTCCCTGGCGCATGCCGGGTCCGACCTTGAACGCGAGACGATTCAGCTTCATCGACGACTCCTCAGTTGACGGCTGCCAGCCTGATTTATCGGTGGCGGGCGCCACCATCAGATCCGGGGTGGAATGAAGTGTAATGCCCGACCATGCGATGTCAATCGCGGCCCGCGCTCACGCGCGAAAAAAAACGGACACCGATCGGTGTCCGTTTCCCTTGATCCGTTCATGACCGGATCGGTCAGTTCGGTGCTTTATGCGACGTACGCTTCGACGCTGGTCGCCGCAGCAGCGGCAGCGCCCCGCTTCGCGCCGGGCTTCGGCCCGGTTGCCTTCGGCGGAACATAAGCCGACAGACGACAGCTCACGCCTTCGACCTTCTTTCCGCCGACGAAACGCGTCACGCGGCAACAAATCACTTCGCCCTTGGTGGAAAGCTCCGCAATATGGTTCAGAACCTGCGGCTTGGTCATGTGGAGCGCCTTGGCGATATCGGCGTCCAGTTGCTCGCCGTTGGTTCTCAGAAACTGAAGGATCGATGTGTTCATCCGGGTATCCGTGCAGGGCTTTCAAGTGGGGCCGCGTAGTGTGCGCTCCGGAGCCTCCCGGGGCAAGCCTCAGACGCGGATTCTTTCCGGTCGGCATCCGCATAGGAGCAAGAATGTTCTTGACTTCATTCCCGTTTTTTGCGCGCCCGGCCCGGAATGCTTCGGTACTACAACCATCTGACCCGCGGATCCGCCGTCAGTTCCAGGATATCCAGTTCCCCTTCCACCGCCTGGAATGCCGCCTGGCCGATGACGTCCTTCGCCCTGAGATCCCTCAGGGCCTGCCTTTGCTCGCGGACGACACGCCGCTGCAACTGCGTCGACGAGGAATCCGGGGCGGGCGACCCGGTTGACTGCTGGCCGCCGGATTCGAGACGGGCTTCATAGTCCCGGGAAATGCCGTCTATGCGATCATGCCCGCCTGACGGGAACCATATCGGGAGATCCGGATGTTGAAGCTGTACTACGCCGCCGGCACTTGCGCGCTGGCGTCACACATTACGCTTGAAGAAGCCGGCGCCGTTGGACGATGCATTCGCCCTCGCGCGCGTGCAGGCGTTCAACAGCTACCTGTGCTCGGCCGTGCACGTGGCGCACTCGCATCGCATGCGCGGGTATCGCTGGGCGGACGATCCCGGCGCCAGGTATTCCATCGGTCTTCACCCATGCAACAGGAATCCGTGGCTTCCGGCGACTGCGCCCGCCACTGTGAGCAGGCTTATGGCAAGCAGCGTCCAATGCAGCCGGGAAACCATCGCAAAGGTGGATTCCGGGTCAAGCCGCGCGCGTTCGATGAACCAACGGTGCAGGAACAGCGGCTCGAGCACGAACAGAATCAGCATGAACAATGCCCACACCAGCACCATCGCATGCATCCACCAATACTCGATATGCGCAAAACGGTCCCACAGGTCCAGGCGATGAATCAGATACAGGCCGCTCGCGCCGGTGACAAACGTCGTGACGCGGGCCTGAAGCGCAAATCCGTGCTCGATCGTCTCAAAAAATTCAATGCGCTCCTGTGGCGTTTTCAGGCGTCGCATCGCCGGCAGCAACACGGTAGTCACCATGGCAACGCCGCCGATCCAAAGCACGACGCCCAGAACATGAAGGATGCGGCCGATGGCCAGATCGATCATCACGCCGGCTGACCATCACGGCCATCAACGCGGGGTTTCAACAGCATCGGCCCGAAATGGACGACCAGCAGAATGAACGCGAAGGCGTAGCCGAAAATCATCTCGTGCGCGTGCCACAATGGACCGGCAACAATCATGTGCGCGCCGGTCCAGCCTGCGAACTGGGCAACCCGGCAGGAAATAGTGATCGCCGCGAATACCGTTGCAAGCAGGTAGAACGGGCGAAAGCCGATATGCCAGAACGCGATTCCGGCTGCAGGCCGGGATTGCGGAGGCGCAATATCAGGGACGGCGAGCATCAGCGATCGGACGGTCAGCGCTTGCTGGCCGGCTTCAACTCTGCGGGTTTATCCATGACGCGCAAAATTCCGACGGATAATCCCCTGGCGGCGAGCTTCCGGCTCAGCGCACGTTCGATGCCGGCAAAGGGGGCATGGACCGGGTCGAATGCGACGGATAACGATGCGGATTCGACGGAAACCCGCGCGCTGCCTTTGTCCACGCCAACGACCGATTCCACGATCGCCGCGAGCGTGCGCCGCGATCCTTCACCCGGGGGAATATTTCCTTCGACTGCAAAGAACACGACCTGATGCTTTTGCGCAATCGCACGCGTGACCACTGCGTGGTCGTAAACCGCGGCGATCTTGTCTTCAATGCAGAAACCACAGGCAAAAGCGGTGGATGTGACGGCAGTGGCGAGCATCATGCCGACGAGGCTGCGCCACGCCGTTTTCATTTGTCGCCTTCCTTGCGATGTGACCCGCCTTTCTGCTCCTCACCGGCGCGTGGCTGTTCATCCGCCCATTGAAAATACCTGATGTACTGGTGAATCTCCGCATCGCCGAGATTCTGGTTGGGCATCGGCACCCCGCCGGCCTCCTTCAGCATGGCCTGCGCATCGGCATCGTTCTGCAGCATCTTTTCGGGTGACTTGAGCCACTTCGTCAACCAGGCATTGCTGCGCCGCTTGGTCACGCCCGCCAGATCGGGGCCGAGCTTGCGGCCCTGGCCGATCGAGTGGCAAGCCAGGCATTTGCTCTCGAAATCCATCTTGCCCTTGACGGCCTCGGGATCGCCCGGCGTGCGCGTGGCCGGCATGTTGTGATGTTCGATGTCCCCCTTCTCTTCGGGCGCGCCGCCGGCGTCGATCAATCCGATGGCGCCCTGCGACGCGTTCGCGAAATGATGGTCGACCATGATGTACTGCCCGGCTTCGGGGAGGAAGAATTCCACGATGGCGCTGCTGGACGAGCCAAGCAGCACGGTTTGCATGCCGCGAAACTGGTTGTCGGGGTTGCCATCCATCCACACCCGGTCGAAGATCGTGCCCACCACGTGGAAGCTGGAGGTCTTGCTGGGACCGACGTTGAGCACAAATAGACGCACGCGCTCGCCGGGCTTCGCCTTCAAAGGTTTTCTGACCATGCCGTTGTGCGCGCCGTTGAACACCGTGTAGCCCGGCTGAGCGGCTCGCAGGTGTTCGCCATCCAGCACGTAGAGCGGCGCGCCATCGACCTTGCGCTTCTCCGGGTCGAGCTTCGGGTAGAACTCGCTCTGGACGACGACGTACTCGCGGTCGGCCTTGGTCGGATACCCCTCCTTCGGCTCCACTATGATCGCGCCGTACATGCCGGAAGCGATGTGTTCCAGGATCATCGGCGTGCCACAGTGGTACATGAACACACCCGGGTAGTTGAGTGCAAATTCGAAAGCGATGGTTTGCCCGGGCGCTATGGAGTGATATTTGTCCTGCGGGGAAACCATTGCCGCATGGAAATCCATCGAGTGCATCATCGGCGGCGCGATGATCTGCATGCCGGGCGCGACCTCGTCGCTGCGGTTGGTCATGCTGAACTTGATTCTGTCGCCCACTCGCGCGCGGATCACCGGGCCGGGCACCTGATCGCCAAACGTCCAGGCACTGTATTTGACGCCGGGGGCGACCTCGATGATCTTGTGGGTCGTGTCGAGCTGTATCGTTTTTACCGGCGAGGGATCGAGCGGTTTTATTTCCGGAACGGTACTCAGCACAGTCCCGGAGGAAAACGGCCCGGTGTGCCGCTCATTCGACATATTGGAAGGCACCGGCTTGAGATCCATTTTCGCGGGATCGTAATGATCGGCGGGCGCGTTCGGACCGCATGCAGCGAGAAGAAAGCCCCAACTGGCTGCAAGACAAAGGGCGATCTTCCGGCACCGATGGCCATGGCGGCCGGACCCTTGGGCTTGGGGCGTTTTCATTCTTCTTCTCCTCATGGGTGCTCCAACGTTGACACGCGCACCGGGGCGCTTCGCGCGAGAGGATAACGCAAAAGCAGATCCTTTCCCTTGATCTGGCTCAACACGCCACTGCTTATCGGTCAGGCGAGGGCGGGAATTTATTCCGCATTGGCAAGCGCGGGCGCAGCACGACCAGTACGCGGCGATGCCATTTGACGTCCGCCAAATTGGCATCTACCGTCCTTGCAGCCTGAATCGCTCTGTGCGTCGACGCACGTATGCGTGGATAATCCAGGCAGAGGCCGCGCCGGCCAGGGATCCGGGGCAGTGGCTTGCGGTATTGATTTCTCCTTTTCCCGCAAGCAACTGCCCCGCGAATTC
>JANXPQ010000109.1 GCA_025357235.1 Betaproteobacteria bacterium | reverse complement strand
GTTCAACGGGCCGCTGATGTTCATTCCCGGCAGCCACAAGCTCGGCGTGCTCGATGCGCAGCACGACACATCGACGACCAGTTATCCGTTGTGGACGATCAGTCACGACACCATCCGCAAGCTTGTCGAGCGCGGCGGCATCGTTGCGCCGAAGGGTCCGGCCGGTTCGATGATCCTGTTCCACTCGTGCCTGGTGCATGCGTCGAACTGCAACCTGTCACCATGGGACCGCATCAATGTCTACCTCAGCCTGTGCGCGGTCTCCAACCACATCCGGCGTTTCAATCGCCCCGAATACATCGCGCACCGCGACTTCACGCCGATCGAATGCCTGCCCGATGATTGTCTGCTGAAGGACTATGAAGTGCCGCTGCCCTGGAAAGATGGCACGCCCGAGCAGGCGCTCAAGCCGCTCGCGGCGTAATTTGTCATTCCCGCGCAGGCGGGAATGACAGTCCACTCACGATTCAGGAATCCCAGTCATGAACCTGTACGCCAAACTTCGCAACCGCGAAGCGCAGGGCAAGCCGTTACGCGTTGGACTGGTCGGCGCAGGGAAATTCGGTGCCATGTATCTGGCGCAAGTGCCCAAGACCCCCGGCCTGCATTTGGCCGGCATCGCCGATCTTTCCCCGGCAAATGCAAAGACGAATCTGCAACGAGTCGGCTGGGATCCTGAGCGCTACGCAGCCCCGTCACTCGACGCGGCGTTCTCCTCCGGGCTTACGCATGTGGGCGACGACTGGCAGGCGCTCATTGCGCATCCGCTGATCGATATCATCGTCGAAGCCACCGGAAACCCGATCGCCGCTGTCGAGCATGCCCTTGCCGCATTCAGGCATGGCAAGCATGTAGTCATGGTCACCGTGGAAGCGGATGCGATGTGCGGGCCGTTGCTGGCGCGCCGCGCACAAGAAGCAGGTGTGGTTTACAGCCTGGCGTATGGCGACCAACCAGCCCTGATTTGCGATCTCGTCGACTGGGCGCGTGCGGCGGGCTTCAACGTCGTCGCGGCGGGCCGTGGCCATAAATGGTTGCCGCATTTCGCGCAGTCCACGCCGGAAACCGTGTGGGGCTACTACGGGCTGACGCCGGAACAGGCCAGGGTCGGCGGCCTGAATCCTAAAATGTTCAATTCGTTTCTCGACGGTTCGAAACCAGCCATCGAGAGCACCGCAGTATGCAATGCGACCGGGCTCACCCCGGCACCTTACGGCCTGCTGTTTCCACCCGCGAGCGTCGACGACATTCCCAACGTGATGCGTCCGAAATCCGAAGGCGGGCACCTGCATCATAAAGGCCAGGTAGAAGTCATCTCTTCGCTCGAAACCGATGGCCGGGTCATTCCCTACGACATCCGCTTCGGCGTGTTCGTCGTGTTCGAAGGGGAGACGGAATACATTCGCAATTGCTTCAAGGAATACATGGTGCGCACCGACTCGTCGGGCCGCTACGCCTGCCTGTACAAACGCTGGCATCTGATCGGCCTGGAAGTCGGCATTTCGGTCGCGTCGGTGGGATTGCGCGGCGAAGCGACAGGGTCCCCGACCGGGTTCCGTGCCGACGTGGTGGCAACCGCCAAGCGCGACCTCAAGTCCGGCGAAATCCTCGACGGCGAAGGCGGCTACACGGTGGTCGGCAAGCTCATGCCGGCGGAAGCGTCCCTGAAGATCGGTGCCCTGCCGCTCGGTCTCGCACATGGCGTGAAGCTGCTCAAACCCGTCACAACCGGTCAGCCGGTGCGCTGGACCGATGTCGCCGTGGATGAATCCAGTCATGCGGTAAAGCTGCGGCGCGAGATGGAACGGTTGTTCTCCCCCGCAGGAGAACCGGCGCTGGCTCGATAGCAGCTTCGTCCGGGCGCGCTCGCGAAAAGGCCACACCCGTGGCCTTTTCTTTTTGGGGCACGTGCGCGCCGGAAGCGCCAGTACAATGCAAGGCATCTTCCTCCGGAGATGCAGGCGTGACACAGAATCCACCCCGCACCAGGCAGATCGTCGCCGCCGTGATCGGCAACGCGCTCGAGTGGTACGACTTCGTCGTCTACGGATTCCTGACTGTCATCATTGCGCGGCTGTTCTTTCCGGCGCAAAGCGAATATGCCTCCCTGATGCTCACCATGGCGACATTCGGGGTGGGATTCTTCATGCGCCCGGTCGGCGGCATCGTCATCGGCATGTACGCGGACCGCAAAGGCCGCAAGGCGGCATTGCAACTCATCATTGCGCTGATGACGCTGTCGATGGCCATCATTGCCTTCGCGCCGCCGTACGCCGCGATCGGCGTTGCCGCTCCGCTGCTCATCCTGCTTGCCCGTTTGCTGCAGGGCTTCGCCACCGGCGGCGAGTTCGCGAGCGCCACATCTTTCCTGGTGGAGAGTGCGCCGGCGCACAAACGCGGGTTCTACGGCTCCCTGCAAATGGTCGGGCAGAGTCTCGCCGCGCTCTCCGGCGCCATTGCCGGGACCCTCATTACGCGTGGACTGGCCCCGGAGCAGCTCGATGCATGGGGGTGGCGTCTGCCGTTTTTGTTCGGCCTCATCATCGGCCCGGTCGGACTGTACATCCGGCGCTATCTGGAGGAGACCGGGGAATTCATCGAATCGCGCCGCGCGCGCGCCGTCCACAATCCTTTGCGAACGGTAATCGCACAAAACTCGCGCAGCCTAGCGGTCACGTTCGGCCTCGTCATCTGCGGCACAATTTCCTACTACGTCGTCCTGGTTTACATGCCGACGTTCGCAAAGACGCAACTCGGCATGTCCATGAGCGACGCTTTCACGGCCCAAATATTCGGACTCGTTTGCCTGACCGTGGCCATTCCGTTATTCGGAGCGCTGTCCGATCGAATCGGGCGAAAGCCGGTTCTGATGGCTGCCACCATTGCCTACTTCGTCCTGCTCTATCCGATGTTCGCCTGGATTTACGCCGATCCGGGCCTCCTCAGACTGGCCATCATGCAGGGCATCCTGTGCAGCCTCGTCGGCGTATTCCTCGGACCGATTTCCACTGCCATCGCGGAGCAATTTCCGACCGGCGTACGCTCGACCGGGCTCGCCGTCGCCTACAATTTCGCGGTCATGCTGTTCGGCGGCTTTGCGCAGTTCATCGTCACTTGGCTGATCCGCGAGACCGGGTCGCCCCTGGCGCCGGCGTTCTACGTCATGTTCGGCGCGGTCGTCGGGTTTATCGCTTCGGTTTTTCTCGCGGAACGACATCGGGACGAGCATTTGCCCAAACTGCCTTGACGGCCTGCACGCCGGTATTCGACGTTCGTCCATCTTCGGAGGAGACACCATGCGTACTAAACAGAATAGGAACCTGCTGCCATCCGCGATCAAGATGCTGATTCTGGCAGCAACCCTGGGAGGAATCTCGATGCAGTCCGAAGCCTTTGCCGCAGACGGCGGTGAAAAAACCATGACCATCGTGCGCATCTATACCGGAGCGGACAACCGGTCCCATTTCGAAGACGTGCAGATTCCGCTGAAAAGCACAGGCAAGATCGGATTCATCTCGGAGCTGATGAAAGCCACCGGCATCGTGTTCCGCGAAACCGGCGGGGATTACAACTACGATTTCCACACCGCGCCGCGGCGCCAGTACGTGGTGAATCTGGAAGGCGAAGTGGAAATCGAGGTGGGCGACGGGACCAAGCGCGTTCTGCGCAGTGGCGACATCCTTCTAGCCGAAGACACGACGGGCCAGGGCCATATCAGCCGGGCCGTGGCGGGCAAACCAAGAAAGTCGCTGTTCATAACGTTGGATTGAGGCGTTTTACCCGCTGCGCAGCCGGGACAGATATTTCATGCCCTCGATTGCGCGGCTGCCATACCAGGACGTCATTTCCCCGTCGATCAGGGACACCGTAACCGAAGAGTCCATTTCTTCCACGGGCGTCGGAACGAAATCCGCGCCGCTCGCGGCGAGAAGTTGGCGGATTTCGTCGAGGTGGCGTTCGCGGAATGCGTAGGGTTCAGTGGAAAGCAGGATGCGATCCACGCGCGACAACAGATCCGGTGTGAGTTCGATCTTCGGGTAACGATCCTTGTTTTCGATTTCGAGGGTATCCCAACCGACCGCGGCCAGCGTCCGCGAAATGTAGGTATCGCGCGACACCGTCATCCACGGCGCCTTCCAGATCAGGTAGAGCACGCGTTCGCGCGGCAGATGCAGACACGCACTGACCGCATCGGAATAGGCCTTCCGGAATGCTGCGCACAATTCCTCGGCCCTGGCTTCGCGACCGAAGATCCCGCCCAGCAGCCGGTAGAGCGGCGGATTGTCCAGCGGTCCAAGCGGATGGGTCACGATCACGTTCGGCACGAAGCCGGCCAGTTCATCGACTGCAGGCTTTTCGTTTTCGTCGATATTCACGATCAGGTGCGTCGGTCTGAGTGCGCGGATTGCCTCGATGTCCACGCTCTTGGTGCCGCCGACCTTGGGCACGGTCCTGACGTTGTCTTTCGGATGGATGCAGAAACCGGTCCGGCCCACGACGCGATCACCCACACCGAGCTCGAACAGCAATTCGGTGATGCTGGGGACAAGGCTGACGATGCGGGCATCGGCTCGCGCCAGCGCATGCGCGCGTCCGATGGCGTCGACTACGCGGAAAGGGTTCGCATTCATTCGCTGAAAGCGACTATACGCGAGCGTATCGAAGATCATGCGCCGGCCATCACGATTCGCGCTTCGGCGACCGCTTTTTCCTCGTCTTGACGGGCTCAGCGGATACCGCGGCGGGCGCCGCCGACAGCGGAATCAGGCTTTCCTTCAGCGTGCGCAGCACGAAGCTCGACTTGCTGTGCCGGATGCCCGGAATCCGGTACAGGCGCTCACGCAGCAACCGTTCGTAGTCGCGGGTGTCCTTCACGGCGA
The DNA here is from genome assembly GCA_025357235.1 of Betaproteobacteria bacterium. Classification (GTDB taxonomy): domain Bacteria; phylum Pseudomonadota; class Gammaproteobacteria; order Burkholderiales; family JACQAP01; genus JACQAP01. The sequence continues at coordinate 3,116 of JANXPQ010000109.1, read as the reverse complement.
TGCGGATGTAGTAATCGTAGTCGCCGGATACCAGATAGGCCTCCATGACCTCCGGAATCTGTTCGAGGATTTTGCCGAAGTCGTAGAGCGTCTCGTCTGTATGGCTTTCCAGCGTGACCTGGACGATCACCGTTTCGGATAGCCCGATCGAAGCCGGATCGACGCGCACGGTGTAACCCTGGATCACGCCTTCGCTCTCCATGCGCTTGATGCGCGCCCAGCAAGGGGTCGAAGACAGTCCCACGCGTTCGCTGATGGCCTGCAGGCTGGCGCGCGCATCTTCCTGCAGGACTTTCAGGATGGCCAGATCGAATTTATCGACAGACATTCTTTAAATGAGCCTTCTTCCAGTAAATTCTTCTGATAGTAATGCATTTTGGCAGAAAATAAGATGCCTTTTCTGGGATGCGCCGCGTACGATGCCTTCATGAGCAACCTAGCCCTTCCGCCCACCCTGCCAACCGCCGCGTCAACGGCGGCGGGTCGCATCGCCATCACCGGTGCCCAATCCCTGCTCGATACGCTGGTCGCCCTGGGCGTGGATACGATTTTCGGCTATCCCGGCGGTGCCGTGCTGCCGGTATATGACGCGCTGCATGCGGAGCGCCGCATCCGCCATATTCTGGTCCGCCACGAACAGGCCGCCGTTCACGCAGCGGAGGGTTATGCGCGATCGACAGGCAAGCCTGGTGTCGTATTGGTCACCTCGGGTCCGGGCGTAAGCAACACGATTACCGGATTGCTGGATGCGATCTGCGATTCGGTTCCGGTGCTTTGCATCAGCGGCCAGGTCGCGACGCACTCGATCGGCACCGATGCGTTTCAGGAATGCGACGCGCTCGGCCTGTCGCGGCCGGTGACGAAATGGAACGCGCAGATCCGCAGCGCGGACCAGGTCGCTCCACTGGTGCGCAAGGCATTCAGCATCGCAACCGAAGGAAGGCCGGGCCCGGTGCTGCTCGATTTCCCCAAGGACATCCAACTTGCGGACATCCAGCTGGCAACCGTGAACGCGCCGGCCGAGACGCCCGAAGAGCAATCGGAACCCAAACGCAAACCGTTGCGGCGCGGCCGGCTGCGCGAAGCCGTGGAATTGCTTAAAGGTGCAAAGCGCCCGGTGTTCTACGGCGGCGGTGGACTGATCAATTCGGGTCCTGACGCCTGCGCGTCCTTTACGCGGTTGGTTCGACGCACGGGCGCGCCGTGTACGTTGACCTTGATGGGATTGGGCGCCTTTCCGGCCTCCGACAAACAGTTTCTCGGCATGCTCGGCATGCATGGCACGCTGGAAGCCAATCTCGCAATGCATCACGCCGATCTGGTCGTCTGCGTCGGCGCGCGCTTCGACGACCGGGTCACCGGCAAGCTCAGCGAATTCTGCCCGAATGCCAAAAAAATCCACCTGGACATCGATGCTTCCTCGATCAACAAAGTGGTCAAGGTCGACGTGCCCATGGTCGGCGACTGCCTGGAACTGCTCGACGCCTTGCAAGCTGAACTGGGCGGACACATTTTTGAGAATGAACGGCTGGGCGACTGGTGGAAGATGATCGACAACTGGCGCGCCGAAGATTCGCTCGGGTTCGAAACGCGCAACGATTGCGTCGTGCCGCAGCAACTGATGCGATCGCTGCAACACGCAATAGCGGGAAAAGACGCCATCGTATCGACCGACGTCGGCCAGCATCAGATGTGGGCCGCGCAGCATCTTCGCTTCGACCGGCCCAACCGCTGGCTTACTTCGGGCGGCGCCGGCACGATGGGCTACGGCCTACCTGCGGCGATCGGCGCGCAGATCGGCAATCCGGACAAGCTGGTGGTTTGCGTCAGCGGCGATGCGTCCGTACTGATGAACCTGCAGGAATTGTCCACCGCCGTCCAGCATTGCGTGCCCGTGAAAGTGGTGTTGTGCAATAACGGCTACATGGGCATGGTGCGCCAATGGCAGGAACTCAATCACGGCAGCCGCTACAGCCACAGCTATACGGCGGCCTTGCCGGATTTCGTGGCGGTTGCGAAAGGATTCGGATGGGGGGCGCGACGCGTCATCGATCCGGCCGAACTCGACGCCGCGATAGCGGAATGCCTGGCCAGCGACGGGCCGTTTTTTCTCGACGTGGCCGTCGCGCCGCAGGAAAATTGTTTTCCGATGATCGCTGCCGGCAGCGGCCACCACCATGTGATGTTGAACGCGACGAAGATTTACCGGCCCGGCACAAGCCCGGGTCGGTGAAAGTTGAAAATGGAACCACGCGAAGGACGACCGGTCCGACGCGCTGAAGGGGCGCCGCCAAATCCAGGGCGGATGGCTTCCAGGTCGAATCCCCACAAGGAGCCGGACATGCGGCAAGTTACCCTCGAAGACAAATACACCTCCGACCAGGACCGCGTCTACCTGACCGGCATCCAGGCGCTGGTACGCCTCGCCCTGGTCCAGCGCCGCCGCGACGTGGCCGCGGGACTGAACACGGCTGGTTTCATTTCCGGCTATCGCGGTTCGCCGCTGGGTGGACTCGATGAGGCACTCTGGAAAGCGAAGAAGCATCTGGAAGTGCACCACATCAAATTCCAGCCCGGCGTCAACGAAGAACTGGCCGCCACGGCGTTGTGGGGTACGCAGCAGTTGGGCTTTGCCCCGCCTGGCACCAACAAGTTCGACGGTGTTTTCGGAATCTGGTACGGCAAGGGTCCGGGCGTCGACCGTTGCTCCGATGTGTTCAAACATGCCAACATGGCCGGCACCACCCCCTGGGGCGGCGTTATCGCGGTGGCCGGTGACGACCACGTCGCCAAGAGCTCCACCGCCGCGCACCAGAGCGACCACATCTTCAAGGCCTGTGGCCTGCCGGTGTTCTTCCCGGCCGACGTGCAGGAAATCCTGGACCTTGGCATTCATGCCTTCGCCATGAGCCGCTTCTCCGGCGTATGGGCCGGCATGAAAACCATCCAGGAAATCGTGGAGTCGAGCTCCACCGCCATGATCGACCCCGAACGGGTGAAGATCGTGATCCCAACCGACTTCCCCATGCCGCCCGGCGGCGTGCATATACGCTGGCCTGACACTCCGCTGGAGCAGGAAGCGCGTCTGTTCGACACCAAGTGGTACGCCGCGCTGG
>JANXPQ010000420.1 GCA_025357235.1 Betaproteobacteria bacterium | reverse complement strand
CGGCGCAAAGCAGCGGAGCGGCTTGCACATCGGAATACAGGGTGGGAAGCCGGAAGCAGAACCGCGCGTCTGCCACCATGTATTCAGCATAGCCGCCGTCCAGCGTATAACCGGTGAAACGGGCGTTTTCACACAGGTTTTCGCGTCCGCTCAGACAGTAGTCGCACTCGCCGCAGGTCCATCCCAGCCAGGGAACCCCCACCCGCTCGCCGGGCTTCATGGCGGTGACATCCGGACCGAGAGCCGTCACTACGCCGACCACTTCATGCCCGGGCACGACGTTGCGCCTGGGATGGGACAGATCGCCGTCGACGACATGCAGGTCCGTCCGGCACACTCCGCAAGCCGCCACTTTTATCAAGACCTGGCCGTCGCCGGGAACCGGGATAGCCGCCTCGCGCAGCACGAGCGGACAGCCCGGCCCATCGAATTGCATCGCACGCATGGTCGTTCGCATGTTTCCAGTTGCCAACAGATGGACCCGGGCCATTCCCGGGAACGCTTAGCGCCTGGTTGCCCGTTGCGCGATGGCGAGTTCGTCGAGCCTCTCGACCGCCGCGGTAAACGCGTCCCTGACGTCGTTGAGCCAGAGGTCCCCCGCCGCCGTGAGTATTTCGGTTTGGGTCGATCTCTGCGCCAGCTTCGCCGACCAGGCTCTTACTTCCTCCGCATTGCGCGCGGAAAGCCCGTCGAAACAGCGCGGCAGAACCGAGGCGATATCGAGCGCGTGCAAATACTGCAAGAACGACGACAGCCTTTCAAGCACCTCATCGGGCGTCGATGCATTGTGAACCGCGTACTTGACCGGGTGCATGCCCTACTCCTCATGCAGAGCCGGCCGACGCGCCGGCGGCAAAGGTGACTTCTGGACGAGCGCCATGCCCGCGGGCAGTGCACGTGAATCGCAACCCGTCATGTGCTCGACTTCGCAACCCATGACGCGTACCGCGGTTTCGAACTGTCGCGGAGCCACTTTGAAGGCGTCGTATGTGACGGTGACGCCGCGGGTGTGTGGCTCCATCGCGATCCGGGCGACGCCGCGTATGCAATTGAGGGCGCTGCGCACGCCCCTGCAAGCGCGGTCGGAATCCATTCCGCCGATCTCGAGTTCCACCGTTTGCATCGAGGCTTGCATGAGCGTCGACCGGCCTAGCGAACCACCAGCACCGGCAGCTTGCCATGCGTGAGAGTCTTGTTCGTCTCGCTTCCCAGCACGAGGCCTTGCACGCCCCGGCGTCCGTGCGAGGCCATGACGATCAGATCGCAACGGGATTTTTTGGCCGCCTCGATGATGGCTTCGTACGGATGGGCGGCCAAGGCAAATTTCGAATCGCAGGTTACGCCCGCTTTCTTCGCCTTGGCCTCCACGCCCTGCAGGATGCGGCGCGCGCGCTTTTCCTCGCCCGCTTTCCATGCCTCCGGCGTAAACGAATCCGCCAGCATCGCGTACTCGGGGAACGGCGTGATCGGATAGTCCTCGGTGGCGTGAAAGGCGGTCAGTTTCGCGCCAAGCGCCCCGGCCAGACCGATGGCTGCAGCCACCGCCTTGTCGGAGAGCTTGTAACCATCGGTGGCAACAAGAATGTGCTTGAACATTTTGCTTCCCCTGGCAAGAGCGCCTGCCGGGCACATGTGGGGTTCGATACCCTGGCCTTTGCGTCGGATCCTGCTCCACATTGGATCGCCGATCGGGAAAGGAGTGCTTGATCCACGTCAATATCCGTCGCCGGCGCGATATTCGAAACGGCGTTGACCTGGATCAACGCGCCTCCCACGATTGCGGCGCAGATTTCCGCATGATGCAAATGCGGATCAAACAACTGGAGAGGGAATTTACATGAACAGCGCCACTGAACAAGCGAGGGAAATGCTGGCTGCGGACTTCAAGGCAATTGTCGCCGACGCCGAGGAGTTGCTGCAGGTTACGGCGAATCAGGCGGGCGAAAAAGCCGGCGCAGTGCGGGATCGCATCCAGCATGCGACTGCGCCTGGCCAGGGCTGAATTCGACCGCGTCGAGGCCGCGGCGATACGCAAGGTCCGCGACTCTGCATCGGCAACCGACGGCTATGTGCACACCCATCCCTGGGCCATGGCGGGAATTGCCGCCGGAGCCGGGCTGCTGATCGGCATGCTGATCAGCCGCCGCTGATCGATTCCGCGGAAGTTTCGAAGGAGGCCTATCTTGGCGTTGACCAGGCAACAGCAGGATGAATTGAAACACATCATGGAAAGCCGCTGCCTGGCATTGGCCGACGAAATTCGCGCAGGTGCCTCGCGCGCGCGCGACGAATCCGCCGACACGCTGGCGAGCGGGCACCTGGACAGCGGGGATGCGGCCGTGGCAGATCAGATCGTCGACCTCGACAATGCGGAATTGCTGCGGGATGTGCGCGAACTTCGCGAGCTGGAAGCGGCTCAGGCCCGACTCGGCGCCGGCAGTTTTGGACAATGCATCGATTGCCAAAAGGAAATCGGGTACCCGCGGCTGCGCGCTCAACCCGCGGCTGTGCGCTGCGTCGAATGTCAGCGCACCTATGAAAGCACCCATGCCCATCCGGCAACGCCGAAACTCTGATGGCGAAACCGGTATACCTTGCGTGATCCCCTTGTGGGAATCCCCTTGTGGGAATCCCCTTGCGGGGCGCCTTTGAGCTGCTTTTAAAGTCCAAGTCTTTGCCATAAGACGTGCAGGAGCGAGGCGGCGAGCACCGGAGCGCGGACTGGCTTGCGCAGCAGTTGCGTGCACGACGACGTGCGCCGCGCCAGTATCATGGCGTAGCCGTTCCACATCCCCATCACATCGCACAACAGCGTCCACGGCGGCGGATCGAGCAGCACGGCCGAAGACAGCAGCACGCCGTTGCGCGTGCGTGCCTGCGAAAGGCCGACGATCTTGCCTCCGCCCGCCTCGACTTCCCAGTGCGACAGATTTCCGAAGCAGGCCCACGCCAGGGATCGATCGGCCTGCACTTGCGACGAAGGCACGCAGCGCGCCTTCATGCCCAGATCGTCCAGCCAATCGGCATGGATTTTCCCGAACCAGCGAAAGCTCTCCGCGATCTGCGGCAACACGAGCGGATGTGTGGGCGGCAGGATGACCGACGTGCCGAGCAACCACGGGCCGGCGAGAACCGCGCCGCCGCCCGTCGCCCGCCTGCACAGCTCTATGCCATCCGATTTGGCGCGCAGCGCCATGGTTTCGTCCGGACGCTGTGCGCGCCCGAGCACCACGGCCGGACGCGGGCAACTCCATACGTGGACGCTCGGCTCGAGAACCGGGCTGAGCAGCATCGACGCGGCCCAGTGCTGCTCTTCTTCGGCTGTCTCCGATTCGACGGAAACAGCAGCCGGGTTTGCGCTCAATGAACTGCCTACCCTTCGCCCATAGTGGCGAGCGGCTTGCCCTTGGCGAAGGTTTGTTCGGCAGGAACCAGTATCCGCTCGATGACGCCGTTCACCGGCGCATTCACGTCGAGCGTGGTTTTTACCAGCACCACCCGGGCGACGACCTGGCCGGCATTGACTCGGTCGCCTTCCTTCACCATCCACTGGTCCACCAGCGCTTCGGTGCCCGGTTCGATGTCTTTCCAGAATTCATCGGCCAAACCGATTTCGATCATGCGGCTCGCTCGAGCCTCTTTTCCATCATGCCGTGGCAGGCGTCGACGATGCTCTTCACCTGGGGAATGGCGAAGTGCTCGAGCGGACGGCTGTACGGAATCGGCACGCCCGGAACACCGAGCCGGCGCACGGGTGACTTGAGCACAATGGTGTCGAGGCGTTCGGCGATCAGCGCCGCGATCTCGCCGCTCAGGCCGAAGTTCAAATAGTCCTCGTCGGCGATCAGCAGGCGTCCGGTCTTGATGACCGAACGCACCACCGCGTTCACGTCCAGGGGAACGAGCGTGCGCAGGTCGATGACCTCGGCGCTGATTCCGTCCTTCTGCAGTTCGGCAGCCGCGAGCAGCGCTTTCTGCACCATCTGGCTGAGGGAGACAATGGTTACATCCTTGCCCTCGCGCGCGATGCGCGCCTCGCCGAAGGCGATGGTGTAAGCCTCCTGCGGCACATCGTTGCTGCTGCCCTCGAGGTAAGCCATCCACGGCAGTCCCATGATCCCCTTGTGGAAGAAGTACATCACCGGATTGTCGTCCCGGATCGCCTGGATCATGAGGCCCTTGGCATCGTAGGCATTCGACGGGACCACGACTTTGAGACCCGGCACATGGGCGAATATGCTGTAAAGGCACTGCGAATGCTGCGCGGCGTCGTTGTAGCCGCCGCCGATCGCAGTCATGAGCACCACCGGCAGGCGCACATTGCCGCCGGACATGTAGGTGTTCTTCGCCAGATGGTTGTAGATCTGATCCATGCAGACGCCGAAGAAGTCGACGAACATCAACTCGGCAATGGGGCGAAACCCTTCGGCGGCAGCACCGGTTGCAGCGCCGATGAAGGCGGTTTCCGAAATCGGCGTATCCATGATCCGTTCTCCCCCGAAGCGCTGGAGCAACCCTCCGGTGGCTCCGAAAATTCCGCCGTATCCGGCGATGTCCTCGCCCATCACGAATACTTTCGGATCGCGCTCCATTTCCTGGCCGATCGCTTCCGCGATCGCCTGCGCCATCGTCAGCTTGCGTACAGTGGTCATGATCTCTCCTTCTCGATTTTCCGATGCAACGGTCTGGGATCAGGCAAACACATGCTCCAGCGCTTGCGCCGGTTCCGGATAAGGGCTGCGCTGCGCGAATTCGAAAGCCCTGGTGACGCGTTCGTGAGCCTCCCGGCGCACGGCCGCTTCCTTGTCCTCGTTCAGCATCCCGCGCGCGAGCAGCACAACCGCGAGCCCCGGGATCGGGTCAGCCTTGCGCAGCTCCGCGACCTCTCCCTTGGGCCGATAGACTTCGGCATCGCCCTGAAAGTGACCCATGTAGCGATCCGTCTTGACTTCGATAAGCGTCGGTCCGCCGCCGCTGCGCGCACGTGCCACGGCGTCGCCGGCGGCCTTGAATACTTCCAGCGCGTCGTTGCGGGCGACGGCGATGCCGGGCATGCCGTAGGCAACCGCGCGATCCGCGTTCGAGCGGATCGCCGTCGAATGGACTTTCTCCACCGAAATTCCGTATTTGTTGTCTTCACATACGAAGACGACCGGCAGCTTCCAGAGCGCCGCAAGATTCAGCGACTCATGGAATGCTCCCTGGTTTGCAGCGCCTTCTCCGAAGAACGCAACCGCGACCAGGTCCTTGCCGGCTTTCTTTGCGGCCAGCGCGGCGCCGCATGCGGGCGGCATGCTGGCCCCCACGATGCCGCTGCAACTGAACTTGTGCTCCGGATCGAACAGATGCATGTGGCCGCCTTTGCCGGAACTCAACCCCGTCGCCTTGCCGAATATCTCCGCCGTCATGCGATCGAGCGGCACGCCCTTGGCGATCGCAAAATGATGCGGCCGATGCGTGCCGACCACGGTGTCTTCCTTGCGCAGATGAGCGCACACGCCCACCGCCACCGGTTCCTGGCCGGCGGCAAGATGCATTTCCCCCGGGACCGGCCCCGACCCGATGTCGAAGGCGAGGCCTTTCTGGATTTGCGGCGGCAATTTTCCTTCCAGATAGACCTTCGCCATGGTCTCCTCGTATTCCCGGATGAGAATCATGGTTTCGTACATCCACATCATTTGCCCGGCTGTCGGTTCCATACTATGTCTCCTCTTGTCCTGGACCCTGCACGGAGCGCACGCCGGATGATTTGCGCACCTTCGACCAATCATTGCGTCAACCAAACCATTGCGCGCGCCTGACTGCCATCAGCCTAGCAAGGGCCACGCAGGCTGCGTTGATGTGGATCAACAAGCAGAGGTCGGCGGTGGCAGCCGGCGGGCGCATGGCGTTGCAAGCCATGCGGGAACGCATTCGCCGCAGACAGGTACTCTTCACGGCTTGACGGATATCAACGAAATGGCATGCCTGCCCCCTGAATGCCGGGTCGCGGCGCTATCATTGGCGGGTGCGAATGCGCAAATTTCGTGGCGACAATTCCCGGGAGCCGGTCGGACAGGGGCTGCTCGCGAAAGCTTTGGCCAGCGCCGCCGATCCCGTCTTCATTACCGACGATACCGGGCACATCGTCTGGGTCAACGCGGCGTTCAGCGAGCGCAGCGGATTCTCCGAATCGGAAGCGCTCGGAAAGACGCCGAGCTTCCTCAATTCGGGAAAGCACGCCCCCCCGTTCTATCGTGAACTCTGGCAAACCATCCTTGCGGGCCGGGTCTGGCGCGGCGAGGTGGTCGAACGCCGCAAGGACGGCAGCCTTTACACCGCCGACGAAGTCATCACGCCGCTGCGCGACGACCAAGGTGTTGTGACCCATTTCGTCGCCGTCCAGCACGACATTACGTTGCGCAAACAGGAAAGTGAACGGGAGCATTTTCTCGCCTATCACGACGCGCTTACCGGCCTTTACAACCGCGTTCTATTTATGGATCTGCTGGAGCAGGCCATAGCGCGCTCCAGCCACAGCCAGCATCCGCTGGCGTTGCTGTACCTGGACCTGGACAACTTCAAGGTGATCAATGACAACTTCGGCCATGAGACGGGCGATCGGCTGCTCATGGCGGTCGCGGAGCGCCTGAGTGCCGCCGTGCGCAAGAACACCGATGCGGTCGCGCGGCTGAGCGGGGACGAATTCGCCATACTCCAGACCGGTCTCAACGATCCGCAAGCGGCCCTGGCGCTCGCGCGCAAACTGCTCGACTCGATTTCGCAGCCGTTTGTGCTGGAGGGCAGCAAAGTTCAAATCGGCGTCAGCATAGGCATTGCGATTTATCCCACCGACGGCAGGCTGGCCGAAGATTTGCTGAGAAATGCCGACAAAGCCATGTACCTGGCGAAAAGCCGCGGGGGCGGCAGCAGCCAGCTCTACGACCCGACTCTTTTCAAGAATTGACGGTGGCGCGCCGTCCTTGATCGACGTCAACGGCAACACGCAACGAATGTGGAAAATCGGCGTGGTGCCACGCGTCGAGATGCGCGGTCCAGTCACTTCATCAGCCGGGGAGCACCGCCATGACCAGAAATATCGCGATCATCCAGGGCCATCCTGAAAGCGTTTCTCGAGCAGGTGTTCCGGCCGGGCTTCGCCTTCGCGAAATCCGGGTCCGGCAAGTCATGGAAGAAACTGCTCTCCGGGAAAACCGCCCGCATCGTCGTCACCATGGGCATGCCGGCGTTTGTGTATCGCTGGTACTTTCTCGCCCACAGCCTCAGGAGCCTGAAACGCAACATACTCGGCTTCTGCGGCATTGGTCCCGTCAGCGAGAGCGTAATCGGCATGGTCGAAAGTCCGAACGGGGCGAAGCGGGAGAAATGGCTGGCGAGGATGCGCGCGTTGGGTGGCGCCGCCAAATGATTCGCAACCGTCAGGTCAGGTCGACCTCCTCCCGGTAATCGGGCACCTTGCAGCGCCAGCCCTTGCACTCTTCGATCCGGTGTCGCATCGCGTCCGCGGCGACCGGTTCGCCGTGCGTGACGAAGGTCTGTCTGGGCGCCGCTTCAAAGTAATCCAGCCATTCCAGGATTTCCGCATAGTCCGCATGCGCGGAAAGACTCGACAGGATCTCGACCTGCGCCCGCACCGGCACGTACTGTCCATGGATCTTCACGCTCTCCGCGCCGCTCAGTATGGACGCGCCGCGCGTACCCGCGGCCTGAAAACCGGCGAACAGGATGGTGTTCTTCGGGTCCGGCGCAAATGCCTTGATGTGATGGACCACGCGGCCGCCTGTCGCCATCCCGCTTCCCGCCAGTATGATCATCGGGCCGCCACGGGCATTGAGCTGCTTCGATTCCTCGGGCGTATTCACGATTCTGACCGAGCTGAACATGGCATGGCATTGTTCCGGGGTCAGGCGGTGTTCATCCCGGTGATCGAGAAAGATGCGCGTCGCATCGACCGCCATCGGACTGTTCAGGTACACGGGAATGTCCGCAATCCGGCGAGCGGTCTTGAGAACGCTCAGGTAATACAGCAACTCCTGGGCACGGCCGACCGCGAACGTCGGAATGATCACCACGCCGCCGCGACCGGCAGTGCGGTTGATGATCGCGGCGAGATCCACCAGCGGATCGGCCGGATCGTGGAGGCGGTCGCCATAAGTCGATTCCACCACCAGATAATCGGCGCGGCGCATTGCGCTGGGGGCGAGCATGACCGGGTCGCGCGGGCGCCCGATATCGCCGGAAAAGAGAAGGTTGATCCCGGCATGCTTCAGTTGCACGAACGCCGATCCGAGGATATGGCCCGCGCGCGCCAAGTGCAGATTAACGCCGGAGCCCAGATCGGTGTCGCCATTGAAATCCAGCGGTGTCAGTTGCGACAGGCAGCGCTCCGCGTCCTGCTGCGTATACAGCGGCAGCGCCGGAGAATGTTTGGAGAATCCGCGCCGGTTTGCGTAGTCCGCCTCTTCTTCCTGGAGGCGCCCCGAGTCCGGCAGGAGAATTCCGCACAGATCCCGGGTGGCGTGAGTGCAGTACACCTTGCCGCGGAATCCGTTGCGCACGAACAGCGGCAAGTAGCCGCTGTGGTCGATGTGCGCGTGCGTGAG